>CALMTA010000148.1 GCA_937872505.1 uncultured Neisseriaceae bacterium
TTTTGATGCGGGTTATTCAGATTTAACAACAGCAGATATTACTGACAGTGTCTCTTGGATTGGATTAGGTTTTAGAAACTGCGCTATAACTTTAGACACTGATGTAAATGCAATACTTGCACATTTAGTATCTATTGGATTTACAGGAAGCTTAGATATTATGGGGGGTACAAATGCTGCTCCAACAGGTCAAGGAATTTTAGATGTAGCTACTTTAATAGGAAATGGTGCATCAGTAATAACAAATTAAACATAAAATATGAAATACTTACTTTTATCTAACGGCGTTTATCAAGAGATTGAACTTCCAGAAATAGTGTCACCTGTAAGAGGTAATGCAACAACTTCACGAGAACTTTCAGTAGAAGCTTCTGATGTTATTGTTGATACAATATACAACATTGGAATTTTACTTACAAAAGCTCTTGAAGAGGGTGGTGAAATTGTAGAGTTAGCAAAAGATGGAATTAAGGGTGTTAAAGAATGGGCACAAATTATAACGCTTATTCCAAAACTTATACCTATCTTTGTATTGTTACAAGAAGTTATTGAAAACGCACCTGAATTTTACGAACAGTTTAAGAATGTAACTCCTGAACAGTTGTCAGAGTGCAAACAAGCATTTGCTCAGTCGTTTGATATTCCAAATGATAAAATTGAACACACAGTTGAACAATCTTTAGCTATAGTTTTAAGTATTTTATCACTTGTACAATCTTTAAAATAATGTGTAGCTGCTCTTTAAAACCAAAAAATAAAAAAACTACAAGAACAGTAGTTACAGTAAAACCTAAAACTATCAAGTAATGGCTTGTAATTGTGTAAAAGACTTTGGGTATATTATCACAGCAGATACATGTAAGAGATTATTGTATCAGGATGTAAGTGTCTGGATGGAAATGCCTGAAGAGTACACTATTACCATAACTACACCAACAAACATAGAGGCTACTATTACAGTAGCCTCTACTGGTGTTACTATTATAAATAGTATTTTGTTAGGAATTTCAACAGAAGAAGTAAATTTACCCCCAGGAGTTTATTGTATTAGATACACAAAATGTAATGGGGATGTAGTTTACAAAGACTATTTAAACCTATGTGTTTATGAATGTGAGCTGGCTAACTTATTAGCTAATGTAGATATGACAAAATGTAATTCTGACTTGTTAGAAGAGCTTGAAAATTATAGACTGTTAAAATATCTTTTAGAGGGAGCAAAAGCAAAATTTGAGTGTGATTGGTGTAGTGTACAAGAATTAAAAACTCTTCTGCTCACCATAAAGGAAAAACTAAAAGGTTTAAACTGTAACTGCAAATGAACAAACTTTTAGCAAATGCCTATTGCAAATTAGGCAATATGGCTATAGCTGAAAATCTAAAATTATCTTACGGAATTTCTTGTAATACAGGAGGTTTAGAAGAGTATTTAGACTTGTTTATTTGGGCTTACAACAACAGTTGTGTTCAAGAAACACAAGATTGTAGTGGTGGTAATAAGTGTAATATAGAAAATATACTTGGTAAACTTACAAAATACTGTAAAGATTGTAGACCAAAATTTTACCAAGAAAATAGAATAGAGAAAAATGAAGATTATACTGAATGGTATGAAAGTCAAGAATACTTAGACTGTTTAAATGTAGAACTTGAACAGAATGGGTATATAGAGCCAATGATAGATTTGTGTAAGAATTTGAATATAACTATAACAACAGAAGCTTTTTGTAAAGCCATTGTTACAGCTATAGCGGCAAGCAAAATAGATTGTTTTATGACTACATCCATAGATGTTATAAATGCGTGTAATTTAGTTATTACACAACTTACAGCTGAAAAAAAATGTAATCCTACTGATGTAGCGACTATATCAAGAGGGTTTTCTAACTTAACATAAATAAATCAACAATATGGCTTGTGGATGTGGAACATACTCGGTGACAACAACCCACCCATGTAATATAACAGCAGAAGTTTGTTATGACCATTATATAGATATAGTGCCTTTTGGTACAGCTACTTCTATTATACAACAACCTGTAAATGGTACTGCTACTATATTACCTAATGGTAAGATAAGGTATCAACATAATGGTGAAAATTATAACGGTGACCCTTTTCAATATGCGTTTGATTATGGAAATGGTTCTGGTCGATGTATTATAGGAATAAAAGTACTTGCAGGGGCACCTCAAAATACAACAGTTATTACTTTAACTGCTGATGGTACTTGTGATGTAGGAACTCCTACATTTGAATGGCTTATACCAGAATGTGCTACTTTACACCCTGACAGTGATATAAATGACCAAACTGTACAAGTAATAGTACCAAACTATGACCCTGAAAATCCAACTGCATGTTGTGAAATTAGGGTTAATGTTTGTTGTGATTATTGCAACAATTGCTGTAAATGCGATAAGTACTTATGGTGTCCTCCACAATGTTCTAATGAATGTGGAGAAGAACCTGATTGTAATTGTACAGGAGATTGTCAACTTTACAATCCTGAGACAGGAAACTGTGATGGGTGTCCTACTTCACATATCTGTTGTGAAGAGGAGGGAGGTCAAGTATGTAAAGAGTGTTGTAGTACAGAAGATTGTCCAACAAATCAAGAATGTCTTGCAGGAACTTGCGGATGTCCTCCAGGCTATATAGAATTGCCTTCAGGATATTGCTGTCCTTTATTAGAAGAAACAGCATGTATATACTGTAATTCTGTAGGAGAAGTTATAAATAATGTGCCCACTTGTCCTCCTGGGCAGGTTGCTGATGCTGAAACATGTACTTGTGTATGTGAAGTAGGTCTTTGTTTAGAGGATGATGAATGTGTAAGTTGTCCTCCTTGTGTTCCTGGTATTACTCCAACGTCTATTATGACAAACAACGGGTTTGCCCCTTATTTGGGTGAATGTCCTGTTTGTTCTACGTGTGTAATCTGTGAAGGGGAAGAGTGTGAGCATACATATATTTGTACAGAAACTGATTGTTCTTTAATAACTTTCAGCTGTAATGGTATGGTTATTCCAGGAGTTAGAAATGCTAATCCTTATGATAACTATGACAACCTATGTACACAAACAACTACAGTTTGTAGTCCATCAAGTCCTTGTTGCTGCAAACCTGATTATATTACAGCAATAAAGTATTACTGTTCTCAAGGTGAATGTTTTACAGCTTATGGCAACTGTCCTTTTGGACAGACTTGTTATGATACAGAGATGGAGTGTAATTCCACTTGTGGAGAATTACCTTGTAATCCATCTATCTTTTTAGATTATAGATGTAATCCTGATAGAGCAGTAATAAGCTATTACAATGTTCCTATTGATGGTGAATGTGTTTTAGCATTGCGTTATAGAATAAGCTCAATGTCTCCTTGGATATTGTTAGCTTCTTATGACCTTACAACAGCTTCTGGTAGTATAACTAATACAGCAGTTGACGCTTTTATAGCTGGATGGGAACTTCAAGCTATATTATCTTGTAGAGATTGTCCTTCTGTTACCTCAACTGCAACAGTTCTTGACTGCGAACAGGTTGTATTTTCTTACAATTGTGTAAGTAATACTTGTTTAGAAGTTGAAGGAAACGGTGGTCAATATGCAGACATACTTGATTGCCAAGATGTCTGTGGAAACAGCTCTTTATGTCCTGAGTTCTTTTTAAGTATAGATTGTGTAGAAGATAGTGGAGTTGTAAGTGTAAGTTATCAAAATGCTGAAGATTGTGTCATTACACTAACAAGTCCTGAACACGAAGAGTTTCTTGTAGAGGTTACTTTGACAGCAGATTCAGGAACAGTTACTGAACCTCTTGTAGGATTTGTATCTGGTGACACTGTAATACTGACAAAAGATTGTCCTAATAATGGGTGTATAGAGATTGAAGTTATACAACAAGTTGAATTTGAAGGTTGTGGTGAGCCTGGTGATGAGTGTTTTGAAAGTTCTCAAGAACTTGACTGTGAACTTGTTTGGACTATAACTGTAAACAGCACTCAATCAACTACAGTAAATCTATATAAAAAAGAAGAGCCCTCTCAAACAGTATGGGAGCTTATTGAAACAGTAGTTATAGCCCCTGGGGAATCTATTCTAACATTAGATGTATCTGAATTACCTTCTGGAACTCAACTCTATTACTTCATAGATGGGGGTTTAAACTGTGAAGATGTTACAGGAAGTACAGTACTTGTACCTGTTTGTACAGATGGTCCTCCTATATCTGAAGGTAATTGTACTTGGAGTTTAGACGCAGAATGTGCTTTAGTTCCAGGACTTGCTCAAGCAACATATACTATTACAGTTGTTGGAAATGTTATGCTTCAAGCTCCTTTTACAGTTTATAGTTCTCCTTGCAGTCCTCCAACTCAAACTATAACAATATTTGACTTTGCAGGTGAACAGACATTTACTGACACAATTGATTGTACAGGAACTCCTATAACAATATACGTTACTGATAGAAACGATTGTACAAGAGTAATAACACTGTCTGAATGTACAGGAGAAATTATGAACCTTTGTGACTTTGTTGAGGGTTCAGGAAGTATAGATGGAGGAACACCAGAAGGACCTCAAGATAGACATTATTATTTACCTAACATTCCTAACGGAAACACAACTGATTTAGAATAATATGGACATATTAGATTCAAGCTTATTAACAGCTTACAATGACTTAATAGGTTTACCTAACGTTGTTGGAGTAGATTTTGGAAGAAAAATTGTAGGTGGTTTATTGACTGAAACCCCTGCCATTATTGTAAGGGTATCAAAGAAAGATAAAACCTTGGCTGAAGAAGACCAAATACCTACAGAGATGTTTGGTATAGCTACAGATGTTGTAGAAGCCAAACTACAAGTGGCATCTGCATTTACTATAAATGAAGATTATATTTTTATAGGCTCTGTTGGTACTTTAGGCTCTGGTGACCTTTGTTATGATAAAGATAACAACCCTGTTTCTTGTGGTGGTGCTTCTTTTCCTAACATTGTTCAAAGACAGATACAGTTATATGATGATGTTGGAAGCGATAATCATAATGGTAGAATTGTGTTAGGTGGTATGTCTGCAATAGGTGTAAGTAGTATTTTACCTGGAAATCCATGTAATAATATGTGCACTTTGTCAATGGCAGTTAAAGATAATGTTGATGGTAAGCTTGTTTTACTTGGTAATCAGCACTGTGTAGAAAGTGCTCACCCTTATTCAAGAAAAGACAGGTTCCTAAATTTTCCATCTGACTATGCTTCACATATCACTAAACAAAATACAAGGTTTAATAAAGACGAAATGCCTCCTGAGATATGGAATACAGTTAAACTTGTAAATCCTACAAACAGTCTTTGCTCAACAAGTTTATGTTATGATGAGCAAATACCTTGTCAATACAACGATTTAACAGGCTATAAAGTCATTGGTAGCTTTAAAGCCTCGGTTTTTATGCCAAGAAATGTTGAAGATAGTAATGCTTACAATGAAACTCCACATTTAGCTATCATAACAGCCCCTCCAGGAAGTCCTTTAGTTCCCTCTGGTACTTACAATTTATCTTGTTGGGGTATTACTGCTGGGTTTTTTCATTTATCAGAAGGAACCTGTTCTAATGGATTAACTTGTTTACAAAGAGAATATATAAACAACACCCCAGGCTACATAGTAAATATAAGTGGTGAAAGTTTTACAAAAGTTCCTGCATGTGGTGGTGCAGATGCAGCTATATGGACAGTACCTTCTCCTGCAACTCCAGGAACTACTCCTGTTATTCCTTTACCTGGAGTAGTTGATTTAGGTGATGGTCCTTTTGAGTGGGTAACTAAAGCTGAACTTCAAGCTTTATTGAGTGCACCAGGTGCTTTAAAAGCTTATAAAACAGGAGCAAGAAGAGGCACATTTACAGACTTACAGAATGTAGAGATTTTGTCAATGTCTTATGACATGTTTGCAAGTGTTGACGAATTTACAACAACACCTTCAGGAGGAGCTTATGTACAACATGTTTATCCTATGGGCGGCGTTATTCACTGTAAAGTCTTATCTGGAACTCCAAATATAGTTGCTCAAGGCGGTGATAGTGGTTCTCCTGTGTTTGTAGATGCTGGTGGACAACTTAAACTTATTGGTTTATTAAGTTGGGGTAATAACTTTGGAGATATATTTGTATCTCCTATATGGTTAATTGCTGAAAGATTAAACATATCTCCTTGGTTGGAAGATACTGACTTAGCAGTCTTAAATGAAAGTATTACTAATGTAGAAATTGCAGGACGTGATTTTACTGTAAGTAATGCAACATCTCATCCTATAACACATTTTAACGACTAATATAATGATAACTAAAGTTTTAGAAGCGCATATAGAAGGGCAAATAGGTTATACCTATGAGTGGGTAGTAACACAAGTAGAAAACTGTGGAGATTTCATAGTTGGGCAGGTCCTTGGTTCAGGAACAATGATTGCTGATGAAGAAGATATTGAACTAACAATAGAGCATGAAGAATTTTGTGTTTCTCTTACTGTTCAGTTAATCATAAAATCAGGGGAAGCTCAATGTGGGCTTATTTATTTTGATGTTATAGGATTGACTGTAGGTCTTAATTCACATTGGGAATGTGTTAGTAGTGTAGAATCTGGTCCACAGTGTCAACAAGTTGAAGGATTAGCTGTACTTCCATCACACTATGATAGTGAAGAGGCATGTCAAGAATGTGTTGAATGTGCTTGTAGTGGAGATGACAGTGAAACACCTTGCAGTGAATTTACTTTTGGTGGAACATATACTTGTCCATTAAATCCTGGAGATACAGGTGCAATAACAATAATGATGACGGGTGGTCCAAGTTCATTTAACCCTGTTACTTTAGTATCTATATTTGTATCTGCACCTATAAGTCAACTACATGTTCCTCCTGGTGGTGGTTTTTCATTCACTGAAGTTGGACAAACTTATACTTTCCTTATTACTTTACCGTCAGGTACATATAATGTTACACCACAACTTGCTTTTGGTGAAGATTGTACAATAACAAGTACTCCTATTACAAGTAACTGTGTTACTGGACCTCCCCCGCCTCCTGGTGGCGGTACTGGACCATCAGATTTTGTCTGTTGTCAAGGTATCAATGAAGCTTCAGCAGGTACAGGAGTTGGAAATGTAGGTTTACTTAACTGCTATGTCTTAGATTTTGGGTCTAATATTGACCCATTAACCCAAGACCTTATCTTTGATTTTGGAGCAAATACAGTTGCAGATAAGCTTGAAGTTTATAAAGGGGTTGTTTCTTGTGAAGATGTATATTCAGATACTGTTGACCCCTTACTTCTTGTTGGTGCTACTCCTTATGTTGGTAATATAGCCCACTGTTTAAATGCAGAAAGTAATTTTGTTCCAGCTGTTGGTTCTAAAACAGAGGTTAGAAATGATATTTTAAATGGAGTTTTACAACAAACAGGAGTTTATGGTGTTGGAAATCCTCCTGATTTCTACAATCAACTTAACACTTCAAGCTTTGTAAGTCCTGAATTTGCTGATGATTTGATGGGTAATTGCGACACACACTCTGGTTCAGGAAATACCTATTACCCCACTCCTGGTTGTGGTGGTCCAAGACAAGGTAAAGCAAGGTTAATTATTCCTGCTGGAACTTATGGAAATATTGATAATAAAGTTACCATTGTAGTACATAATAACGGAACTCCAAGTCCTTACCGAAGGTGTAATACAAATAATATAACAGCGTGGAAGCTTTGGGTACATTGTCCTGAATGTCCTACTTGTGAAGTAGATTTTGAATTGGGAGGTTCTTGTACAGATGCAGGTGAAGGAAGTATTGTTGCAAATATATTAGAGCCGTTTACTGGACCTGTAACTTTGAAGCTTACTCCAAACAGTCCTTTATCTTTACAGTACCCAACACCACTTCCTTTATATGTTTATTTAGACGCTAATACTACTTACTATCAGTTAAGTACAAGTATAACAGGGGATTATTTATATACAGAGTTACTTCCTGCATTATCTGCAAGTGACCAACTAACGTTTTTATATACTTCAGGATACAATCTTGTAGATATGAAAAATGATAGTTGGACAGTAGAGCTTACTGACAGTGATGATTGTACTGTATCTAAAACAATAGTATTAAGTTGTGAATGTTTAGGTTACTTTGAAACAAGAACTGCAAGTATTTGTACACCTACAGCATTAAGTACTACTGTAGAACTATTTGATAGTTCTTGTGCTTTAACTGCTGACAGTTTACAATACACTATTACACCTGATGCTCCTTGGATAACAGTAACAGTGAATGGTTCTGATGTTGTAATAACAAGTAATGATACCCCTGTTGTTGGTACCTACGAAATACTTTTACAAAATACATGTCCTTCAGGTGAGTGTACAGTTGATAATGAAGGCAATGAAGTCATCATAAATGTATATGAATTTGATTGTGCAGTTGGTAGTGTTATAACTCCTACTACATGTGGAAATTCAAACGGTGAAATAGTAGTTACTTTATGTCCTGGTGCAACTATATCTTGGACTGATATTATTAGCACTTCGCTAACAAGAACAGGATTAGCTGCTGGAAATTATACTGCTTTAGTTACAGATGGTAATTGTACAGAACCTGTATCTTTTGAGGTTCCTGATAGCTCTACTTTGGATTTAGCAACTCCTGATTATACTGTAGCTTGTAAGGAAACAGATGCAATTTCTGTAGAATTAACAGTTTCAGGTGGAACTGCTCCATATACACTTACTTTGTTCAGATATGTAGGCGGTTCTTGGGGAGTTGCAAGATATACTTCTGTTGGATATGTTTCTGGCACATCTATTCCTTTCGCCTCTGTTACAGGAGGACTACCTGCTGGTAGCTATAAATTTAGAATTGTAGATGATGCAGGGTGTATAAAAGAAGTTCAATTTGCCATTACTGCTACTGCTGTACCTCCTGTACAATTTCTTACAAATCCTTCTTATTGTGAAGAGGCTAATGGAGAGATACTATTCTTGTCTTCGGGTCTTGTGCCAGGAACTCACATTGTTAGGTTCTTTAACGCTGCTGGTGTTGATTGTGCAGACTTCTTAGATTTACCAAGCTCATTAATTCCTTGGGAAGGAAGTTCAAGTTATTCTATAACGGGACTTTTAGCAGGAACTTACAGTTTATGTGTGATGAATAATTTCACAAACTGTTGTGATTGTAAAGATGTAACAGTAGCTAATGTAGGGGATAGTCCAGATGTACCTTCTACAACAGATATAAATGCTTGTGTTGGGAGTATTGTAAATGTTCCAAGTTTAGTTACTTGTTCAAGTGGTTCTATACCCAAGTTTTATACTCCAGGTAATAGTACACCAACAACAGTAACTAATATTACTGTAACAGGAACAGTTACTTATGATGTTAGGTGTCAAGCAGCTAACTGTTATAGTGATGTTGACCAACTTACAATAACAGCAGTAACAAGTTCTCCTGTAACTATAACAGGACCATCTTCTGTATGTAAAAGCGCAACATTTCCTTTAGCTGGTGTTACTGCTTCTTGTAATGGTACAGGAACATGGTCTTTCCCAAATAATGCTGGACAAATTTTAACTTTTGCAGGTGTTGGTTGTAATGGGACTATTTGTGGGTTACCTTCTGCTGCATGGTTAGAAATACAACTGTTAACTGCAAACTCTGTAACTTTAACATTTACTTGTACTAATGCTAATGGCTGTATTTCTTCTGGAACCAAAACAATAAATCTTGTTTCTACTCCTTTAATACAAACACAAAATTTATCTTTTTGTCCTAATCAAGCTATCAGTAATGGAATGTTAAGTTCAGCATTACTTACATCTCCTTTAGGATATAGCTGTGGTGTACCTACTATTTATACAAATAGTAACTGTACAGTTGCACAATCCTACCCTTTTAATGCCCCTGCTGCTGGTGTTAGTGTGACTAAATACTTAAAAGTATCTTGTGCCCCTATTGATGGTGGGGTTTCTTGTGCAACAGGATGTATTCCTTTTACAATAACAGGAACTTCAAATCCTACACACCCTGTAACTGTTACTCCAAGTTGTGTTGGTTCTACATTCAGTGCAGTGTTTAATGCCTCTGCTACAGGAGCAGGAACTTATGCTTGGTTAGTTAACGGTGTATTGCAAATTGGTCAAACAAGTAATACATTATCTTTGACAGGATTAACCCCTGGGGCTACTTTAACTGTTGTTTCTACATTTACACCTGTTTCTGGGTGTATAAGTTCAGGAGGTACTACTCATACAGTAGGACAACTTCCAGGAATTGTTGCACCTAACCTTCTTCCGTCAAGTTGTGTAGGAGACCCTATAGACCTTTTTATCACTACTTTTAGTAATACTGGTTCTGTATCTATTACAACAAGTAATCCTTTAGTTGCCACTGTTGGAAACTTATTTTCTACAAATGGCACTGTTACTTTTGCACCTACAAATACAACTGTAGGTACAGCAACAATAACTATTACAGCTTATACAGGAGCTGGTCAAACAGGCTGTTCAACAACTATAACAAGAATTATAACAGTAGAAAACTGTAATCCTTGTAGTGTATGTTCTTATAGCTTTACAGGTTTAAATACTGATGAAAGTTCTTTTGGGTTTAGTAGTATAGAGGTTTGTGGAACAACTTTATCACGATACATTTTACTTGTTAAAAATAGCCTTGGTGTTAATGTTGCTTATATAGCAAATATAACAGCAGCTACAGCAGGAGTAACTTTACCTATTTCTGGTTTAAATTATGTAACTACAGTTAGTAATCCTGAAGTATCTTTAGCTACTCCAACTGTATCTGTTGCATGGTCTTTACCTTTACTTGTAGGTACTTATACTTTACATCTTATTTATGCAAGCAACCTTCCAGGAAGTTGTCAAAATTGTGTAAGTGCTTTAATACCTGAATGTTATGGTATAATTGATATTTCATGTGCAGGCTGTGTTATAGATAAAAGCTACTCTGGTCTTATTGTTAATGAAGTAGATAGCACTATCTTTGAAATGTGTATTCCATGTTCTCAAAAGTGTTTTAAAATATCTTTACAAAGTTTTGGCTCAAACCCCGATGGGGTAATTTTATCTACTACACCTGACTTTTCTACAGAATTTGTAGCCATTCCTAAAAGCACATTGTTGCATGAACAAGCAACAGTTAAGCTTTTTGATTACACTACAGTACCATATTATTTAGACTTTTCAGCAGCAGGAGAAAATATTCCTTGTATAAGTGGAAGCAGGAAGTTTTACATGAAAGTTAGGTCTGGATTAACAGGAACAACTTCTGATACAGCTTCTTGGAGTTTAAAAACACAGTGTTGTGATTGTATAACTGAATGCCCTGAATTTACTGCTCCTTGTGTAAAGACAGTATTAGATAATATGGATGGTACTTATACTTATACATTAAAGGCAAACAATACTGTTGAAGCGACTAAAATGTTTAATAATAACTGTGGAGAAACGTGTAGCTGTAGATGTTCAAGTATTGACGGTAATATACAACAAACTCCTTACAATGCTCAAAAATATGCTGGTAATAATACTGCTGCTATAATTGCTGAAGCTTATCAAACAACTTTAGGACAATGCTCTTCTTCTGTATGCAGCACTACACCTTTTAATTTTCCTATTTGTTCAGGCACACTTAAAAAGTTTCTTCAAGGAACTGTAACTTACTTACACTTACCTACAAATGGGTATAGACTAACTTTCACTAACTTAGCTGACTATACTGAATTTAAAACTAAAATAGATACTGTAGTGTCAGCAGCAGTTCCTGTTGGATGTAATGTAGGTAAAGCTACTTTAACTTTAAATTTATCTGCATGGTTTGCACTCTCTACTATTCCTACTGGGTGTAATGATATAGGAGAAGTAGCTACTGTTGTCTTAACATTAAAGTGCTGTGATGGTGGTGTTTGCACAGATACTTATGATAGCATTGTTTATGACGATATTGCAAAATCTATAACAATAAATTTAGACCATGCAATAGCTTCAGGCACAGGAGGGCCCTCTATTTGCCCAACATGTTTTAATCAATGGAGTTACCATTCTGGAATCACTAATAGGCAAACAGGAGTGATAGACGCTTCTGCTGAGTTACAGTACAAATCTGAAAGTATCTTAACAAGTGTACAACTAAATTATGGTGCTGCTATTGAAGAGTGTAACTCTTTTAATAGTTTTATACTTAGACTATTAGATGCTGGTGATGTAGATAGTTGGGTACTATATTCTCGTCCATTAGTTGCTTGTGATGGAACTAACCCCTCTGTAAATTCTTTACATGTAGATATTTCTGTTGGAAATAAACTTTTACAGTTTGGAGATACCTTTGCTGATGCTGCTGATGCAATATCAGTTGCTGCTTTACAAGCATTAACTCTTGTAGAACATTCTGATGGTGCAGCTCAAGGAGCAAATAATTGCATAATCTTTAGTTAAAAATTAATTTATGGCTTGCTGTGGAAATGAATGTTTAGAACTAATAAATGCTGAATGTATAGAATACACTGGGGTAACTCAGTGTATTCCAAATACTTCAGACAGTCCTAAAGTAGCGGATAAAATAAAAGACATAGAGGCTTTTTTATGTTCTTTACCTACTGTTTCAAATACTGTGAATGTTAATTTGCAGTGTCTTGGAGGAAACTGTGCAGAAAATATACCTTTTTCTTATACTTATATTAAAGCAACAGGTTCTCCTACTCTTGGAAACGCTATAATTTCTATATCTATTCCAAGTTTAGATGTAGGAACCTATCTTGCTCAAGTAAAAGTGTACAGTGGAACTACACTTATAACATCTGCTCCTACTATAACAAACCCTATACCTATACCTTTGAGTTATATAAACTCAACAGGTGTATTAGTTGTAATAGAAATGGTATCTGCAACTAATGTTATATATAGTGGTAGTGTATTTATCACACCAACAATGACTACTACTCTTATTCCTGTTACAGGTAATAACTTAGTTTGTCAATCTACAACAGTAGTAACAATAGCCTATGAAGCAGTAATTCAACAAATTATCTCAGAAATTTGTGCTATAAAAAATCTAATAACAGGGTAATGCCTATTAAATGTGTTTTCGTTGAGTAGTTTTTAATGGTCAAGGTTACAACTTGACCATTTTTTTAGTATCTTTGTAAAAAATTGCAATGGATATTTTAAGAAAAATGAAGCAGGGACATTTGTTCTTTAAAGAAGAGGGTCATAAATACACCTACAAAGGAAAGCTTGTTCCTATAAGTACTACTGGGTTTATCTCAAAGTTTAAGGAACCTTTTGATAGAGAGTTTTGGCTTATAAAAACATCAGTAAAAGAGAATATACCTGTTGAAATATTAGACAAGAATTGGGATTATATTGCTAAGTATGGCACTTTAAGAGGAAGTCTAACACATTTATCCATAGAGCACTATATAGAAAACAATATATTTAAGTACGAAGTTCCAAAAGAGATACATAAAAAAGATGTTCAAAAGTTTAAAGCCTCAGTTGATACTTGTATTAGTCATGGTAAAAAGTTTGTAGAAGACTATTACTTTAATGGGGAATACACTTTATTGGCTAAAGAATATACTGTAGGTTTAATAGAAAATGATGAGTGTCTTTTAGCTGGAAAAATAGATAATATATCTCAAGATAAAGAAGGAAAAATATTTCTTTTTGATTATAAAACAGATAAAAAATTTGAAAAAAGCTCAAAATACAATAAAAAGTTTTTAGCTCCTTTTGAGTACCTTGATGACTGTGAGTTGTCAAAACATTCTTTACAGCTGGCTATTTACAAATTATTGTTTGAGCAACAAACAGGTTTAACAGTAGAAGGTTGTAAAATAGTTTGGCTTAATGATGCAAACCCTTCTTACCAAGTTGTACCTGTACAAACAATACCACTAACTTATGACTTACTCCGAAATTGTATCAAGAGTACAGATAGCTTTAGGTAAAGGTGTTCCTTCAGCATCTAATAGATTGTCTGATAGACATATAATATCTCTTGTAAAAGCTAAAAAACCATTGGCAAAAAGACAACTTAGGTTGGAAATTGCTGAATTAAATACTCTTTTAGCTTTGAACTGTTTTCCACTTGTTAAAGCAAGTGAGGTTGACTGTCAATGTTTAAACTTAGTGACATGTGATACTGTTATGAAATCTGTATATAAGCTGCCAAGTTATATTGGAGCAATACAGGTAATGACTATAGACGGGGGAAAAAACATTTCCTTAGTCGAAAGAAGTACAAAAGAATACTCTTTAAATCACTCAAGATTTGGACAGACCTCTCCAAAAGCCTATGTTTTAAATGACTATCTTTATCTTATAAACGCAGAATATAAAGCGGTAACAGTAATAGCTGATTTTGAAGATGAGGAGGAAGTAGAAAAACTAAATATGAAATGTATCACCTCTGTTAATGAGAGGTGTCTTTCAGCTATGGAGCTAAATATGACTGGAGAAACTATTGTTATTGATAGAGCAATAACTTTAGCTGTTACTGAACTTATAAAAGCATGGCAATCAGGCTCAGAGGATAATACAAATAATGCGAAATCTAATGACGCAAGCAGAGAACAAGAAAACTAAAATTTTTTAAATATGGTAGCGAATATTGATGTTTTGACGTTTCACAATGTGATAGTTTCTTTGATTGACTTTTCTATGAAAAGTGGGTGTTTATTTACTTATCCTACACCTGGGGACATTTTAGATGCGTGTGAAAATCCACCAAGTATTGCAAGTATGGTTATTGGAGGAAAGAAAAGACCTGCACCACAAACAGGTCAAATGGGACTTGAG
Organism: uncultured Neisseriaceae bacterium; assembly: GCA_937872505.1. Classification (GTDB taxonomy): domain Bacteria; phylum Pseudomonadota; class Gammaproteobacteria; order Burkholderiales; family UBA11063; genus Aquella. The sequence goes on from CALMTA010000148.1 coordinate 14,855, forward strand.
TATAAATTGTTTGAAACTGTAAGTAAAGGGATTGATTTTAGTGGATTATTTTGTCTTACTCAATCTTATAGAGACGAAAAGGAGATTATAGAAGGGAGACATAACATCATTTTTCCAATGTTTGAAGTTGAATTACTTGGTGATGTAGAAGTAATGTTTTCTTTTATCAAGAATTTACTTTCAGCCTTTGGGTTTCCCCCTCCTGTTGAACTTGATTACGAGTATTCATGTGAGCAATTAAACGTTGATATTATAGGAGCAGAGGAAGAACAAAAGCTATATGAGATTTATGGTCCAGTAATTGCGCTTAGAAATTTTCCTGAAAGGTCTAATCCTTTTTGGAATATGAAAAGACATGATGGAAAAGCTAAGAAAATTGACATTCTACTTTATGGTGTAGAAGTTATAGGTGCAGCAGAAAGAGAAACAGACCCTAATACTATGTTTAAAAAATTCTTTTCCATAGAAAATGGAGAATATTCAAAAACACTAATTGACTTATTTGGTGGTGTTGAAACAACAACAAGTCTAAATAAGTACCTTAGTAACAGTGGAGTATCAATAGTAAGGTCAGGATTTGGTATAGGTATTACCAGATTTATAAAAGCTCTACATAAACGCTATGACGAAAAAACTAAACAGCCAGAAAACTCTCTATAATATATGCCAAAAAGAAGAAAGAGTTGGACAATAGGTCAATTTGCAGACCTTTATGAAAAGGAAAATAAGGTTGACAGAGCAACAAGAAACCTTTATGTAAAGGTCTGCAAACTCTTTCTTAAAAAAGTGTGTAGAGATTTATTGAATGGAAGGCTTTTAAAAATTCCTTTTATGATAGGAATGTTAGGTATTGTTAAGAGAAAACCTTCAAAGAATAAACCTGTTGATTGGTATAATACTAATAAACTAAAAAGAATAGCAAGACATTTTAACCTTCACACAGATGGATTTTGCTATAGATTAGTGTGGTACAAAACAAAAGGCTACGGTAATTTGAATAATTCGGAGTTCTATTCTTTCACTCCTACTGCTACATTAAAAGAAAGGATAGCTAAAAAACTTAGAGATAACCCTAATTCTTTTTTCAATGAACGTTAGTTATATTAGTACTAAAGCAATAATTTATCAATGGCTTTCTGAGACAGGGAGGTCTTCTGATTTTAATGAGGAAGTTCTTGCAACTCAAATTCTTGATGCCCTGAATATCATGGAATATAAAGCCGCTTTAGTACATGCTGTTGCTCTTATTGAAGTAAAAAACCACAGGGCAAAATTACCAAAAGGCTTAAAGACAATAGATATTACAATGTATAATGCAGGACAGCAAAAAGTTAATTCTGCATTTATACAAGAAGCAATAATACCAACATTTGATGGTGAGTGTGAGTATAAAATTACAAGAGATTGTGCTGATGATTGTGGTGTAATAATTTCACACAAGCCCCTTATAGAAAGTCTTATGTACCCATTTAGTCAAAAGTTCAGAGCTTGGAATGGTGTGTATAAAGATGTCTTTAAGCCTATGCACTACTCAAGAAATTCTTTAGGAATGAAGAATTACCATCTTAAAGAGTGTGATACTGATGTAGATACTAAAGCGTTTTATGAAGTATCTAAAGGATATATAACCACTAATTTCCCTGAAGGTCAGATACTAATAGCTTATTTTTCTTTGAATTTGGATGACGATGGATTTATCTTTGTACCTGATGACTCAAGAGTAATAACTGCTCTTATTGCATATCTTGAAGAAAGACAAGCATATAAAGAATATTCGAGAACAAAAAGCAGAGATGCAAGAATGTTTTATACAGATGCCAAAACTATATGGCAATCAAAACTTGGTTCAGCAAGAAGTGCACTTTTATTAAACCAAATAGATATACACGAACTCACTAAAATTCTTGTAAATCTATATAAATTTGAACACCCAGAACATTTCTGGAAAGATTATACTCAAAACTATGTCTAATCAAGTAGATGTTATAGGTATGCTTAAAGGGCTTAACTTAGATGTTACGCCTGAACAACTTGGTGAAGGTGAGTACACCTTTGCTTCAAATGCAGTTATTGCCCCTGGGGATTTGTTATCTATATCAACAGAAGGAGGTACTAAAACTTGTATAAATAATTTAGGCTACATACTTGGCTATGAGTTTATAGCCAATAAAAATCTTGTTGTTGCTTTTGTTGTTGATGAAAACAGTACAAACTCAAGAATTGTAAAGATAGATTTACAAACCTGTACATCAGAAATTTTATTTCAAGACCCGTGTTTAAACTTCAGTATTCATAATCAAATAAGAACTACGTATAAACAGCTTGATAGTTGTGGTGAGATAGTTATTGTTTTTGTACAAAGAGGTAACCCTATACGATATTATAATATAGATAAACCTGTTACAACATGTGAAGACCTTGCATTGTTTACTTGCTCTGATGATATTGGGTTAAAAGTGAAATCAGTTTTAGATAGTGGAGGAAGTATTTTATCAGGAAAGTATTGGTTCCTCGCAGGCTACTCTGATGAATTTGGAAATGTAGAAGCAGTTACAGCACTTTCTCAAGAAGTAAGTATAATAGATGACATCTCAACGATTTCTTGGAAGTACATAGATGGGTGCCCAGCTAACACTCCTACTACAAAATCTGTAGAACTTGAGTTCACTAATCTTCTTAGTACTAAACAGTTCTTAACTTTATTTATAGTTTCATCAATTGATTTTCAATACCTTATCTATAAAGTTGTACTTAGGTATAATGGTACAGGAACTTTTAATTTTACCTACTCAGGTGGGGGAACACCTACAAGTATAGAAGAAATAACAATTCCTACAAGTAAATATATATCAGCAGAGCTTGTAACTCAACATGAAGACAGGCTAATACTTGGAAGATTAAAAAATGCTGCAGCTCTTGATTACCAAAAACAAGCCAACGAAATTCAAGTTAAATGGTTCACTTCAAAAATATCTGCTACAGCTGGAAAGAAATGTGCCCCAAAATTAACAAATGGTATTCTTTACCCCTCTGCTCCTGGGTTCACAATTAGAAGACTACTTACGGGGTTTGAAGTTTCATACTTGAATGATGTTGTAACAGCTGGTAACATATACAATATGATAAACTTTGCTATTTCTCAGCAAATTTTAGGTATGCGTTTTCTTGATGTTACAGGGTTTGAATATTTTTCAATAGATAGAGTTTCAAATGTTACAATTACATCTACGCCTGGTGGTCTTGGTGGTAATGATATGGTTAGGTTTGATTATGATTTTGCTACTCCTCCTGACGAATATCCAGACTGTGCTCAACCTTGGGTAACAAACACTTCCTTTCCTCCTTTTACAACAAGAAGTTTAATGACAGGAGGAAGTACTCCTCTATTTTATCTTATAGAAGAAGAGTTGACAGAAGCTAAAGGTTTTAGTCCTTATAAAGACCCGTTAACTTCTCTTTATAAAACATTCATGGGCAATGAAAATTATGCTTTGAGTGTGTGGTGGGAATTTTGTGACGGTTCTTTTTCTCCTGCATATCATATTCCTGGGACTACATTAGAACAAGTTAATTCTTGTTTTCAAGGAGTTAAGTCCTATCTTGTAGTCGGAGAAGACTTAGAAGAAATTTTTTATCCTCATGCAGACAGTATAGTTGAAGCTAATGATATAAACAATCCTTTTAAGTGTGAAAAGTTTGTTTGGGAAATCTTTGATACTTCTTGTATTGAAGAAGAGCCATTTGAATTATCAGAGGTGGAAGTAGATGATTGCGGTAATTTATTAGGTAACAAAATAGGAGTATGGCAAAGGGGCTCTTTAGGTTATTATGAGGAGACTTGTTTACAGTATCCAACAGCAACTGATTGTGAAAATGACTTCATTTATCCACACACTATTGATGAAGATGAGGTTACTATGGATAATGTAAGGCATCATAAAATACCTTCAAGAAGAACTACTACACATTTTAAAAGTAACAATGAACTATCTGTAGAAAACGGAGGTAATATTGCAGATAAATATCCTTATGAAGAGATAGAAATATACCCTATAGGGCTTGAGTTCTTTAATATTACTCCGCCTATAAATCCTCCTCAACCTGTTGTTGGTTATCATATAGGCTTTGTAAAAAGAACATCTTCTAACAGTTCAGTTATTGGAAAGGGTATAGTTATAAGCAGTCTTTATTATAGTGATGAAGACACAGGTAACGGCTATTTTTTCAGAGAGTCTGTAAATAGTGACATTGATAATGCAGCAATAAAGATTGGAGAATATGGTGCATCTGTTCAAGGAAGTACAAATTACCCAAACAACTATGTTCCTTATAAATTCTTTTCTCCTGACACACACTTTGATAAGCCGCAGTTAAACTCTTCTTACATTCAAGTTGAGCAAGAATGGTTTGGTAAAGGATTGAAGTATGCCCCAGGAGATGTAAACACACTTGTTAGTAGAGGTCTCAACATTAATTTAGAAGGTCAAACAGTTCTTCCTAAACTTAGTGATACAGCGTCAACTTCAGTAAATAGAAGTGTTGTATCTCAAACATACATAGGAGCCAATGAAAATATTTCAGGGTTGTCTGGTCTTTCAGGTGTTGTTATTAATTTCTTTGGAGTTAGTGGAGTAGTTGTAAACATAGACACAAAAACACAAGACCCCGAAGAGGGTTTATTAAAGTACAACAATTTATGCACCTCTGATATTGCAGATGGCAGCTCCCCAATATCGTTTTCTGAGTTTCAAGAAGATATTGATTGTGCCAAAGCGCATTATGTTTCTCTTAAAAGAAACTACTGTAATCAATATGGAGACATTTATAATCTTGTATATATTCCAACAGGCTATTCTTCTTCGGACATTCAACAGTCATCTATAAAAGTCTTTGGTGATAGCTTTATAAATTACTATTCTTTCTTTAGAACTTTTATACATTCACTTTCAATTGCCCCAGCTTTAACTTTATTCATGCCTTCAACAACTTTAATTCATGGAGTTTATGAAAGCAATATAAATGTAGATTTAAGGCATGAAGGTGCCACAGAGTTAGGAGAGGTTTATTACCCTAAACTTAGCAATGATTTTTGGGGTCTGCACTCTTCTATAAGTACAAACCCTCCTGAAAGGTGTTTACTTGAACAGTTCAGACTGAACACTGAAAATTCTGAAAATGATTTAGATGCTTATGGAATTGACAATGTAGCAAATTATAATAAGGACTATTCAAGACAACCTGACTTTTTACCCCAGTTTGCTCCAAGTAGCACATTCAAACCTTGTGATTGTGATAGTACACTTATAAATGATATTGCTGTTTCTCTTGTACATAATGAAGTATCTGATGGTTGGAGAATATTTAGACCTGCAAACATATTCACTATTCCCCGTAATACGGGAGAGATAATGAATTTATTCTCCTACAAGAATACAATGTTTGCTCACACTACAGACAATCTTTGGAGAATATTTACTACTCAAGATAGACTGTTAACAGATACAAGTACTGTATTTATTGGCTCTGGTAGTATATTTACACAAACACCACAATACCTGTACTCAACTCGTGAAGGTTATGCAGGAATTCAGCAGATGAATGGTTGGTACCTAAATAGCAACGGTTATTTCTGGATTGACTTAAAATCTAAAAAAGTTTTTGTATTATCAGAAGGACTTGAAGAGTTAAGCCTTAAAAAGATGTTCAAGTGGTTTAGGAAAAATTTAAAGCTTCACATGGACTTCCCAGGATTTCTTGGGAAAGACAATTACGCTAACCCTTTTTCAGGTACAGGTTGGCATATTGCTTTTGACTATTCATTGAATAGACTTCTTGTTACAAATAGAGATTTTGCCTTTAAGGAACCAAGTAGATTTGGTGGCATTTATTCTGAAGTAGATTGTGAGCAGGACAAGATATATTACGAACAAGTTACTAAAAAATTTGTTCTTGTAGTAGATGCTTCTGACTGTGCTTATACAATTATAGACTTTACTGATGAAGAGTACTTCTGTAATAAGTCATGGACACTAAGTCTTAGTTTTCTAACTGGTTATTGGGTTTCATGGCATAGTTATGTTCCAACTGCTTATTTAACAACATTAGAGGAATTGTACTCTTTGTCAGATAAACAGTTTGTTACACACAATGCCGATGATTTGTTTACAACATACTATGGAAACTACTACCCATATATAATTGAGATGGTTACTAAAAAACAGATAACCGCTTCAAGTATCTGGGAAAGTTTGTCCTACTTAACAGAGTCTAAGAAGTTGGTTAATGGAAGGTATAAAGACACAGGAGATACATACACGCATATTATAGCCTGGCATGAAAACGATATTCAGCAAAATACAGGTAAGTTGGAGATAATGCCCAGAATAGATGATGCTCAAAACTTTATGGTTGATAGCATTACAGATTTTACTGGTATAGTAAAAGCTCATAAAAGACATGGGAATTGGTTTATCAATGGACTGTACAATTATATAGATGACCAAGAACTCTCTGTGTGGTCTGAAGAGTGTGTTCCATTAGGTTTAGATAAAGAAATAATTCAGGGAAATATTAATTTTCTAAAAGACTATCAATATTTAGATAGATTACGGAATAATTTCTTAACTTTACGTTTTATTTTCGACAATCCATCTAAATCTGACATTAAACTTCTGACGAAATTTTTAATTTCAATTACAGCATCGTGAAAAAAAGAAAAAATTATTATAATCCTCTTGTTTATGCTAATGGTGGAGGCTTAAAAGGGGTTGACTTTTTACCCGCTATTGGAGGTGTTACCTCTTTACTTGCTGATTATTCAGATGATGGTAAAGTTGCAGGCTCAAGTTTGGGTCAAGGTATAGGTTCTACTCTTGGAGGACTTACTGCCTTTATTCCTGGTGTTGGTCCAATGATTGCCCCTATCGCCTCTTCCTTGTTAGGAAGTTTAGGAAATATGATTGGTGGAAAGTTTGATAAACCAAAGGTACCAAGAAAGACAGACTTTTTTGGTCAAGTTACTTCTGGTGGTAGAACAGGTGAGTTTGTTCCAAGACTTGCTTCAGGAGGTGTTATGCCTGGTGTTATGCCTGTACAAACTGAAGAAGATGAAACTGTGTATAATACACAAACAGGTACTGTTAGAGATGTGAATGTTGATAAGAAACATACACAAATGGGTAACGAAGTAAATACTATCTTGTCCCAGGATGATTATGTATTCCCTTCACACGCCTCTGCTCCTGAAAAGAAAAGAACTAAAAAAGATTGGGAAAAAGTATTAAATAACATTGGCGCAGGAAATATTTTAGACGGTATTCCATTAAGCCCAAGTAAAAAATACTCTACAGCAGATTTATCTGAAATGATAAACAAGAAATTCTCTTTGCCTAAAGAGAGGAGAGATAGTGGTTTTGGAAGTAGGACAGAAGAGCTTATGGAACAAAATAAACAGTCCCAACTACAAGCTCTTATGATGGTTAATGAGCTTGATAAATCTCAAGATACTCAAGACCCTATGGGTATATTTGCTAAAGGCGGCTCCCCTCTTTTAAACTTAGGGGAAACTAAAAATATAATAGGGACTGATAAATATGGAAAAGATAAAGAAAAATACATACGTAAAGATGCTTTTGCAAGATATGTTTCACTTAAATTAGCTGAACTTCCACAAGGAGCAAGTATGCCTTCAGAAACGTTTTTGGAAGAAGGTTTTAAGAAGGAGTACACAAAAGCTAAACAAAATTTCAAAGGTAAACCAGACAGTGAAGTTTATTTAAGTCTAAAAGAAAATTATCAAAAAGAACTTGTAAATAAATATCCTGGAGAAGGCTATGAAAATTATCCAGAAGCTCAATATCCTTTCAACACTAACCAAAATGGTGAAGCAGCTTGGAACAGGGAAAAAACATACCCCTACTCTCATAGAGACGATATAAAAATGGATTACACTCAAGCAGGGCTTTCAAGTAAAGCTATAGATGTTACCTTTTTACGCCAAGGTTCTTTTGACCCTGAAAATTTAAGTCAAAGAATGTCAAAAGCTACAGGAAAAAATATAGATTCAGAAAATAGAACTAATAAATATTCTAAGGAATATATTCAAAAAACTTCTAAAATAGCTATAAATAAATTAAACAAACACGAGTCTCCTACTACTGATGAAATGGATGCTTTATTAGCAAATGATAAGTATGATTCAAAAGATATGGAGGACTTTCAACAAAGAGACCGTGAAATTTGGCTTAAAGAGCTTTCAGAAAAAAGTGAGTTGGAGTATACTAAAACAGATTTAGAACGTATAGGTTATGGACATAAAGAACAGACAGAGAAGGCTTATTATTTTCAAAAACCAAACAAAAATTTAAACACACCTTCTCCTTTAGATGAGGCTTATGGAATATCTGAAGAAGATAAGAAAAGAAGGAGGGAGGAAGTTGTTTATGATAAAGTTCAAAATAAAGAACCATTGTCCCCAAATGAAGAAGATTATTTAAATACATTGAAAGATAAAAATCTTAAACAAGATTATGACGAGCAGCAAAGGGGGAGAATAAAACAAACTATAAACACAAAAACAAGGTTGACGGAAAGGGAAAAAGAATATATTAGAAAGAATATGAAAAATGAAGACTTTAATGAAGACCAAGCAGAGTTTCTTAATAAAGAACTGAAAACTAATATCTTTAAACCTAAAAAAGCAAATCCTAATGCTCGTAACTATGTAGAAAAACAACAAGCAGAAAAAGCTGCAAATAATCAACAGCCTGTAAACACACCTATAACAGATAATCAAATATCACCAATTGTTAAAGATAATATTGAAACTGTACAACAACCTGCTCAAGTTTCTATTGAACAGCCTAAAGTAGAAGCACCTATTATTCAAAACAATAATACACAAACACCTGTGGGACAATCTAAAAGAAGTTTAGAGTTAGAAGCTAAATTGGATAAAGGAGAAGTGTTGACAAATGAAGAGTATTATGAGTACGTTGATGATGACACAGTTGATGGTGGTAAATTCATAGACTATTCCAACAAATATTATACACTTAAAGATAAACACGTAAAAGACAAAATTGTAAGTAATGGTACTCTTAATGACGATGATAAAGATTATGTTGAGTATTATGCCAATAAAGGAGTTTTTACGCCTGAAGAAATTAAAAAAGTTTCAGGTAACCCTGTAGTTAATAACACTCAGACTACTGACCCTGTTGTAAATAGTAATCAAACTGCACCTCCTGTCAATAATCAACAACAAGTACCTCAACCTGTAGAAACACAAACTACTGGACTTGAGCTAAAACCTCCTGTTACAGAACAACCTTTACCTCCAGCATTAGATAATGGACAACCTAAAAATACTGTTGTTAATCCCAAAATATCTGATGGTACAAGAACTGAGTATGTTACTGCTATTCCTCCTGATGGAAAAGGTAATAGAACTTTTCCAAATGGACTTCCTTATGACCCTGATTATGTTCCATATAAAGAGGTAGAGCCAGGGTTAAGATTAGACGGTGGATTAAATGTATTAAGTTTAAATCCTTCAACTGGAAAACAGGATAGAGTTATTGCTGATTTACCTCCTACTACTGAAAGTGAAACACAAAGAATATCACAAAATATACAGGACAATGCTGTAAGTGATAACACTACTGCAACATTAAATGGTGATATTACTAATGATGGCACAACACCAAAAAGTGGATTTTCATTAGGTGACCCTACTCTGTGGGCACAATTTGCAGGAGATACAATGGCTTTATTTGCAAACATGAGGCAGAAAGCTCCTAAACTTAAAAGATATAGTGATGCCAGTTATAGGGCAATGCAAGAACAACTTACACCAAGATATAACTTTCTTGATAACATGGTAGGTAAACAGACAAATCAGGCTTATCAAGCATTACGTGGTTCTGTAAATAATCCTGGACTATTAACAGCAGGACTTAATCAAGTTGCAGGAACAGGAATGAACTCTTTAAATCAAGCTGCTGTACAAGAAAGACAAAGAATTGATACAACAAGAAATGCACAGCTGCAAGGATACCAACAAGTATCAGCTGCAAACACAGGTATTGACAATGAAAATATGGTTAATCAGACTGCATTAGATAACGCTAAAAAAGGAGCACTTGCTGCTTATGGTCAATCTCTTGCAGGTAATTATGCTGCATCAAGACAAAAACAAAATGAAATGGAGTTGTATGAAAGAGTTTATGGTACCATGAACCCTTATGCAACTGATATTTCAGGTTTAACAGAAGGATTTTTTCCAAGGATTGGTAAAAGAAAAGCTAAAATAGGAGGTTAATACTATGGCAACAGGACAGTTTTTTAATATGACCCCATACTCTAAATGGGTTTTACCTGAAGTTAATTGGGAACTACTTTTTAAATCAGGGGCAACAGAACAGGCAAGAGGAGAAAAAGCAGAACAGAAATATTCTGACTTTATGGCTTTGTCTGATAATCTTGATTTACATGAGAAGTATTATGACAGTTATAATAACTGGAAACAAACTACCGATAAAGAGATTGATGACTTAATAAATAAACATGGTGGAAAGTTAGGGACTACTGGTTTTAACAGAGATATGGATAGACTTATATCACAAAAGAAAACAGACCCTTGGCTTAAAAATGCAGTTGCTGCAAGTAAACAAGCAAAGTTGTATGAAGAGAAAGTTATGCAAAATCCTGATATACAGCCATATAATGACCCTAATGCAGAAGAATATACTAAATGGCTCTCTGATGAAAGTCCAACTTTTAAATACAAAGGTTTTTACAAAGATGCCCCACCAGAAGTATGGATGAGACAAACTTTAAGTGCTATGCCAGTAACAGAACTAACAACTTTTGCAGAAATTGGAAAGTATGGTTTAGAAACTATAAATACTAAAGCTAAGTTTAGTGCAGACATGATAGCTAAAGCAAGAAAGTTAAAGGGGGAGTTTATTAACACTGATAACGGAAGAGAGCTTCAGAGAAGAATAGATAGTGGATTTTATGGAGAAGATGCTACTTTTGATGACGTGTATGATGCTTATATAACAACTATTGCAGAGTCTATGGCATTTGAGAATAACACTAAAACAAGAAGTGCAGATGTTGATAAGGTTACAAAAGAAAATGTAAAACAAAAAATAGAAGATAGAAAATTACAAGAAAGAAATATGATACTGGATTACGAAATACAAAAGAGAAATGCAGAAACAAATGCAAAAGAGTTACAAGCCAGAATAGATGCTAATGCCTTTAGTAAAACAGCTTCTTCGTATACACAACCACATGCACTTGATGACTCTGTAGGTCTTGCTTACAACCAAGCCAGAACTACTAATCCTACCATTGTTTCAGAGGCGTTTAATAAAGGTGAACTAAGGCTAAAAATCGCAAAAGCAGGAGAAGTTAAAAACTTATATAGTAACTCTAAAGATAATGTCATAGTTCAAGAAGGTGGTAAAGGCATTAAAATTATAGGTCAAAAAGGAAAACAGATAGACTACCCTATGGATAATGCGGCAATTAAAAAACATTTAATGGAGAGTGAATTTGGCTATACTCCTACAGATGTTGTGGTATTCAAACCAAATGAGTCAGGAGTTGCTCAGGCTTATATTGAAGTTAAGGGTCCAAGAATGTCTGAAAGTCAGTTCACTAAATACTATAAAGCGTATAAATTAGACGGGGCTAAAATGGACGATTTTAAAGTACAAGACGATGTTTATCAAATGACTTTCCTTGTTCCTAATTCTGAAATAACTGAATATACTAATGCAAGACAGTTTTTTGGTGCCCCTGTAAGCAGTTCAACAACTCCACCACCTATAACAACTACAATAGATACTTCTATGAATGACTCACCTAAAATAGTTGAAGACCCTTTAGCTGATTTTTCTGTTATAGGTCCAAACGGAATAAATTTAGATTTTATGACAAAAAATCCAAGTAAAGAAAAAACTATTGGTCCTTTTCCTTTGTATGATGAACAGTCTGGTAGATATAAGGTTGTAAAATATAAGAGGGAAGGTGATAGAGTAAAGAAGTATGAACTTACTGGTAGTGAAGGTTCAGAAAATATGGTTGCTATATTTTCTTTAAATAATCCTGAAGAAGTGAAAGAATTGAAAGATAATTTTACTACTTCTATGGAAAAAGTTAACGCTTTACATGAAAAAGGCTCTATTGCAAATAAAAATGCAGCTAAAAATATGGATGAAAACACGTTTTTAAACGCCAACTATAAACCAACTCCAGATAATAAAGGCTTTGAACAGTTTAGTATAGGAGATAAGCCATTAACAACTGCACCAAGAACTTTTGAGTTTAAAAATGGCACCTCACTTTCTCTGGTTCTTGATAGTACCAATAATTTAAGATACCAAAATAAAGATGGAAGTTGGACATCAGTGCCGCCAAAGGGTATAGATGCGTTTTTACAAGAGTTTTCATCAAAGGTAGTACGAGAAGTAACTGAAAATAAAAATTAAATTATGGACGAAGATTTTTTGTTAAGCATATCTGGTGATACTATTCCTGATTATCCAGCAGCAGGACCCATGCAAATTAATTCTGTGCCTATAGTTGAACCTACTACAGATAGTGCCCCTGTTACTTCTAAATCAGGAAATCAAGAAGGACTTGTTGGAGAAAGTAAACCATTTACTTTTTCAGATAGAATGTCTGAAATAGGTTCAAATATTTTCCCCGCTTTAGGGAGAGAGTTAATAGGAGGAATTGTAGATTTTGGTGGGGCTTTAAATCCAGGGGCTCAAATAGAGAGCTACATGAAAACAGGAGAATTTATTCCTGCTGTTACTCAATCAGGTAAAGCACAAATGAATGTTGTTGGGGCTTTTGGTGAAGGTGTAGTTACTACTATTGGTAATATTATGGGTATTACTCAAGATGGTCTTGAATACCTAAATGTTATTGATGGAACAGAAGAAGAAAAAAATAATTTGGATAAGGTTTTTTCAAACTTTATTATAAACGAGGGTCAAGATTTTAGGGAAAATATGTCTGAAAGTGCAAGTGCACTTGTTGGAGGAACTACTCCTGAACTTCAAGAAGAAAGAAAAAATGAAAGTGTAGCTGTTATGCTTACACGACCTGAATTTTGGACAGAACAAGGAGCCCAAGGTGCAGGTTCTATGGCTTCTTTCTTTGCCCCAAGTATGTTTTTAGGTAAGGCAGTTAGTGCTCTTGCCAGAGTTTCTATGGGATTGTCAAAATTTGGTAGAGTTGCATCTTATGCTGGAGGAGCGATAACATCAGCAACAGCAATGTCTACTATTGAAGCTGGTATGGAAAGCTCTGGAATGTATAAAAAGCAGTATGAAGATGTTTTTGTTAAAGAGTTTGATAAAATTACAAAAGCTTCCCCTGGGATAGACCCCGCTGAAGCTGAAAAACAAGCTCATGCTAAAGCTTTAGTAAGTGCTTCTAATGCTGCTTCTTATGTAGCCAGTGCAAATGTAGCTTTACTTGTACCTACAAATCTTTTAGAAACTTTACTTTTGTTTTCTCCTTTTAAAGGAACAACTAAAGCTGTAGGTACAGTTTTATGGAACACTGCTTCTGAAAGTTTTCAGGAAGGTATGCAAGGGGGTATAGAAAAAAATGCTGAAGATAAATTTGAATACGGTAATGAAAAAGAATTAGGAGGAGCATGGAATAGAAATATTTCAGAGCCTTTCTTTACAATGACAGACGCATTAAAAGAAGGAGATAAAGACGCATGGTCTTCAGTGATTATTGGAGGAGTGATGGGAGGAGGTTCAAGTTCAATTTCTGAATTTCAAGAACATTCTAAATATAGAGCTTTAAAAGAAAGATTAGGAAATGCTTTATCCTCTGAATTGGATTATAAAGGTTTAATAAGAACTTTTGAAGACTTGTTTGAATATGAAACTACAACTGAAAATGGTGTTGAAAGTAGAAAGATAAAGGTTGATGGAAAAGGAGAGCCTATGCTAAATGTAGCAAAGGTAAAAGAGCATTTTCAAACTTTAGATGAGTTATCTAAACTTATAAGTGAAGCAGATGTAACTGAAGACAGTGTATTGAAGTCCTTACTTCAACAAGAAATATTGTCTAAAGCTTTGTTTGCAGAATTACAATCAGGAACAGACCCCTCTTCTATATTAGAATTGTTTGATGAAACAGCTTCTAAAGTAGGAAACAAGGGTAATGTAGAATATGGAGGGGAAATTATTTCCAAAAAAGATTTCAATGAAAAAAGAAGGCAGCAGTTAGAAGATTCAATGGAAGATTGGAGAAAGGCTAAATTTACTGGAAAGACATATAACATGACAGGAAGAGAAGTCTTTTCTTTGTTTGATAACATGGCTAAAACTACTGTGTTAAATAGGGAATTAGAAAGATTAGAGAAACTGAAAAAGGACATTAATCCAGGTGATGATAATTTGTATACAAGAGCATTAAACGATAACATAGCAAAAGTAAACGTTGCCTTAGAAAAACTTAAACAATCACATGTTAAAATAACTTCTCCTGAAGGTATTGCTTTCAGAAAAACAGAAACAGAGATTGCTAAAGACTTTAACATAGTTTTAGATATAATAGACCGTCTTTACAAAAAAGGTAATGTAACAACAAACGACACAAAAAATTTATCAAAACTTATAGAAGACCTAAATACTAAGGTAAGTGACCTTATTTCTAAAGAAGAAAATGAAGAAAGAAAAGTTATCCTTCAAGATTTAAAAAATACTATTGAAAAATCTTTAAATGATACAGCTCAAGAGTTAAAAGAAAATACTTTTGCGTCTAAAATAAAAGAAGATACTGATACAAGAAAGGAAATATTAGACACTGCTAACAGTTTGTTAGGTCAAGACCTTACTTATGAGGAAGTAGAAACACAGTTTAAAGAGAAGTACAAAGATAAACCAGAATATTCTCCTCTTGTAGATGAGTATTTAAAACAGCTAAAAGAAAAGAAAGAAGCTCAAAGACTTAGAAAAGAAGCTGATGAAGCTGAAGAAATAGCTAACCCAGGGAAAAAAGCTAAAGAGGAAGCAAGGCGTTCTGTAGGACAAGTTATATCAGAAACAGCTACAAGTATTAGAAGAACACATATTGGAAACAATGCTATAGAAAAAGCCGCTTTAAAAGTTTTAAAAGACTGGGGGTATGATGAAAAGTTTGTAGCCGCTAATGATTTCATAGAATTTGAAGAGGTGTTTACTGCTCCTAACGGCACTGAAAAAACTTCTCCTGCCAGACTTCAGATACACAATGAAAATGCTTTTTCTATAACCACTTCTCAAGGAGTATTTTTCTATAATGGGAATGGTAAGTTAGAAGCTGTTTCTACTAATTCAAATGTAGCAGAACTTAAAGCTGAATTTGGAGATGACATATTGAATAAGATTAGTGAGTTATCAGGTATTACTTTAGAGAACTTAGAAAATCCTAAAATACTAAAAAAATCTGTAGTTGAAAATCAATCTATATTTTATCTTGTAACAGACAACAAACATTTAAGTATATACAAAACAGGATTTCGTTTACATGATTATGCAGATAATTCTGTAAAGGTAATTGACTTTGAAACTAAAGAAGTTTCTACATCAACAGAGGAAGAAAAAGGAAATGAAGAAAGTAATGTAGGGGAAGATATAGAAAAATTTGCTAACAGGATTAAGAACGGTGAAACAATGACTTCACCAGAAGACTTACAGTTTTATGCGAATAATACAACTGAAATTGAAGCTTTACTAAAAAAACAATCTACAGAAAATAAAGTAGAAAGTACAAAAGAAGATATAGAAAAAAGAAGACAAGAGGAGTTAAACAATAGAAGTATAACTGAAAGGAATACTGATGGTAAGTGGGATGTTGCTGCTGAATACTTATTAAATAGTGGAACTAATTCCGTATTAAGTACTGATTATTATTTATTGGGAGTAGCTGGGGCATTTAGCAAATTAACAGGTATTATAGACGATATAAGAAATAAATACGCAAGAGAATTAGCGGATAATAATCTTGTGGACTTATCTAACGCTATAAATTCTAACTTATTTAATACTATAAATAGCGAAATAAGAAATGAGATAGAAAAAATATATGGGAAAGAGGGGGCTTTATTATTTGACATCATATCTAAATCGCCTAAAGGATTAACAGGCAGGGTAGGGAATGAAGTATCTTCTAAAATAGATAATTTAGAAGATAAAATTAATAGAGAAATCAATGCTAAATATGATGCAGAACTAAAAGAAGCAGAAGCTTTATTAAAGGAACAATCTACAGAAAACAAATCTGAACAAACAGCTATTGAAAAAGAAGAGAAATCTACAGAGATAAATGATTTAAGTATAGAAGTCACCTCTGAAAAATACAGTTCTAAACTGCTCAAAGATAACCCAGATAAACTATTTGTTTTTGGTGATAATGTTAAAAGAACAGGTAAAGGTGGACAAGCTGTAATTAGAGATGAACCTAATAGCATAGGAATAGCTACAAAATTGGAACCTAATAACGGCAAAAATGCTTTTATGTCTGATGATAATTTAGAGCAGAATAAAGCTGTTATAGATGAAGATATAAAAAAAATTAAAGAGAAGGCATCATTAGAAGGAAAAACAATTGTATTTCCTAAAGGAGGTCTTGGTACTGGGCTTGCCTCTCTTAAATGGAAGGCTCCTCAAACTTTTGAGTACTTAAATCAAAGGTTAAAAGAGGAGTTTAGATTTAACAACACCTCTGGAGGAATAATAACAGTTGCAAGAGAGGCTAAGGAAGGCCTTAAAAAAGCAGACGAGGTACAACAAATTGTAGCAGAGATGGCTGAAGAGAAAGCTACAGAAAAAGAAGAAGCTGTTTCTAATAGTGAAATAACTGTGAAAGAAGATACAGATATTACACTAACCTCTGCTGCTGAGAATTTATATATGGATGATAAGAGCTTCTGGTCTGAGTTTCAAGCATTTTTACCTGAAGAAAATATAGCCTATCTATCTGTAGAAGGTGACCGTACTTCTACAGGATTTGCAGAAGTAGTAACAGAAGTACCAAAATATCCTTTAAATATACAGCCTGATAAGTTACTCCCAGGAACAGTTATAACACTTAAAATTCCTGATAACTATAATGATGTACCTGTAAAAGAAGGTGCTGAAACATCTACTTTTGGAGACTTGTCAAAACGTAGAGGTCCTGAATGGACAAAAGAGAACATGCCTATAGGCATTTATTATGGAGATACTTTAATAGGCTATTTACATGTTCCTACATGGGTCTCTGATAGAGCAAGTGAAGATAATCGAGTTGAGGCTTTAAAGAAATTAAATAGTCTAAGAGGAAAATTTCTTGCTAAAGGCGGTGTTCCAATACCAGGAATGAAATTAGCTACAACTATTACTAAGAAAAATGATGGTATTGCTAATACGTTAGGTAAAAGTCAAGAGCTACTTACTGTCCATGAAGCTATGCACAAGACAAGTAAAGTTACTGCTTTTATGGTAGCCCCAAACAGAGATGGTTTTAGATTTTATGGTAAAAATCAAGAGGAGGTTTTAGGAAAAAATGCTTCTATTTTAATCCCTTACAGCTTACAAACACAGGATAAGAACAAGAATATGCCTGTTGTTTTAATACGTATTACTGATGGAGTTGTTGATGGAGTGACTTTTCCAAGGTGGCGTGTACTTCCTATAACTAAATTAAAACAGGGACCACTTGTAAATTCTCCTTTGCATACTTTAATGATTGAAACTTTAAAAAGGTTTTTCAGAAACTATATTGAAAGTTCTGAATTGTCTGAAATAAAAAATGTTGAAGATTTTGGAGAGTTTTTAAAATTCTTTTTACCTGAGCATTCTATTGCTGGGGATAGGTCATTACGTGAGGAAATAAAAAGAATAGAAAATGAAGAGGGCTTATCAGCAGCAGATAGATTAGAAATGATAAGGCAAGTATTAGCACCATACTCACATCCTAATAACTTAACGTTTTCTATAGTAAATAACGATATATATTTCACTAAAGGAAATAATAGTAAATTAGGAAGCAGTGACTCTACTATCATTAAGATAAGCCCTTCTTTCTTTGAAAACATGGGTAATAGTGCTGAGTTGAATTCAATGTACACCAAGTTAATGGGTATATTAGAAGAAGAGTTCAATTCTATACAGGAATTTAATGTAAATAAATCTGCTTTTGAGAAAGGTAAAAAAATGCCTTTATTAGAAAGTATAGATGCTGAAAAAAGTACACAAAGGGATTATTCAGAGATAGTTGACCAACTACACCAAACAATCTTCAAATCAACAGCTTTTGTTAATGAAGAAAATGAAACTATACACTCTGTAATAATTCAGCCTATTATACAGTTTGACATGAATGCTGTATTAACACCCTCTGTTGAAGTAACTGTTACTGAAGATAATACTACTTTAAGCTTTGAACAACTAAAAGAAAAGTATATAGAGGGGTTACTACCAAAAGTAGTAGAACTTTCTGAGGATGAAAAGACTTATGTAGAGGCTAATCCTAAAGAAGGTCAAATACCTGAAGTATTTATGAGAGTAAGTACTTTTAAATCTAAAAGAGATGCTTTTAATTTAGAAGCTCTTCCTGATAGAGGCTTAACAAGGCAACAAGCGAGAGGTACTGCTATAGACACTTTATTTAGAGATTTATTTGAGGGTAAAGTTGATGTAGATAATAGAACCGAGGTAGAAACAGCTTTTCACTCCTATATAGCATTAGAGTTTCGGGGTCTTTCGATTCCTACAATTAAAGATAGCTTAATAGATGACCTAATAGGTATTTTTAAAAGTATAAAAAAATCATTAGACGAAAAAGGGTTAGTGTATTCAGCAAATACTAATTCATTATACGGAAGAATAGATGGTGAGTTAATTGCAGGTACAGCAGACATAATAGCCTATGACCCAAAGACTGGAACTTATTACATCTTAGACTTTAAAACTTCAAGTAGAAGTAGACCCAAAGACTACACTAATACAAGAGGTATTTATAAACAATCAGACCTTATACAATTAAATATATACAGGTCATTACTTGCTGAAATTCTTAACATACCCCAAGAGAAGATATTATTGGGTGTATTTCCTGTTTATATAGGTGAAGATGAGAGGTATATAAATAGTGCAACTCTTGTTGAGACAACCAATGATTTAATGCCTGGGGTTTTAACTGTTTCTACAGAAAATACAATAGAACAAATTTTAGGCTTAGACACAACTGTTGAAGATACGCCTGAAATAGACACTGCTACTTTAATGGAAGATGTTGTTCCATCTGATGTAAATATAGACCCACAAGATACTGCTGAAAATGTTGAAGTTCCTACTGAAAGTGAGACTTTAGAAACTATTCCATCTCTGGAACCAGAGGTTTCTGATATTGAGTGGAATGAGTTAAATACGGATATATACAATATTTTCCAAGGGTTAGATGTATCAGGTATAGTAGAGAATATTGCTGAACTTACTTATGAGCAGTTAGCCAGTATTCCAGGAGAATTTTCTGAGAAGGTTGATTATATATACAAGATAGCCTCTTCAGAAGGACCTCCAACACAAGATATTTCATTACCTTCATTACAACATTTGAGTACTCCAAAAACAGATGCTTTAAGAAAGAAATTTGAAAAGGATAATAACTATATTTCAGACCTTGACGTAAATGATTTCCAAGAAGTAATTTATGACGTACATCATTTTGTTTTAAGTAAAATGCTTGTTGAAGGGGAAGAAAAAATGGAGTTTCTGCCTGCTTTTAAATTGTATATGAAACAATTAAAAGCAGGTGCAGAGATAACAGATAAAGAAAAGAAGGAGAAGATAAAAAAAATACTAAAAAGTATACAAGAAACAGGAACTCGTATTTACAGTGCTAAAGGGGTTTATAAAAGTAAAGTTCAAAGGCTATCCAATCTAACAAGGTCTTTGATGACTTTGTTAGGTGTAAATGAACAGAAGTTAGCAGAGGTATTAAAAAGTTCCGATTTTAGTAGTTATAATGTAGTACAAAGAAATCAGTTAGAACACTATAAAGTTCTTCAATCAGAAATAGCTTTGGTAAAAACTGATATAGAAACCCATGAAAAAACAATAGCCACATATATAGAAAGGCTAAAAGATTTAGGATATGAATATAGTTTAAGAGTTACTCACGTTTTGAAAAACCTTAACACTATACAGTTTATTGTAAAAAGAATGATTTCTGATGTAGATAAGCAATTAAAAGCAGAAGAGGAAGAAAATGATGTTTATGATGTAGAAGGTGAACAAATTGATGGTATAGATGAAAACAGTGCTGCAACTGAAGGTGGAATGGATGAAACAGATGATTCAGGACATACTTGGGACCAAGGAGTTGGGGAAAAGAGTTTAAGAATTTCTATGCCAAAATATTTGAGAATGAATTTGTCTGGCATTAAAAGAATGGAAGAAAAAGAAACTGAAGATGGTACTACTATTGTTAACGCTAAAAACTTTTTGAATAAGGACTCTATAGTGAGTCCTGAAGAAGTTTACTATACTTTAAAAACTCTTTTATCAGGTACTTCAAACTCTTTAGAGGAAATTTTAAGTATTTTAGGGAAATACTCCACAACTTATTTGTGGTTGCCACAAGTAATCACTATGTTAGAAACTAACAAAAAGTTTGCTACTCAATTTGCAAGCTCAATGCCTTCTCATGCCCTAAATATGACTGGCGTTAGTGTACAAAAGAATAAAACAAAGAGTGGAACAACTTACTCAATAAAAGTATACAACTCAAACTCTAATGACGCAGTAAAATCCACAAAAGAAAAATGGATGTATGAAGCTGCAAGGTCTAAAGTTTTTTATGTTAAAGATGGGCAACTTGTTGTTGATAAAAATAGACTTTTTGAAACCATTCAAGGGTTAAAGAATATTGCTAATACTATTCAAGGTGGTGGTGTATCTTCTTCTATTCCAAGTTTAAGTGCTTCTGGAACTGATTTTACTAAGATAATAAAAAAGACATCTGTTGGAACTAAGAGTATAAAATCTTTAACCACTGATGGTATTAACAATAATATTGAAGTTACTGTAAATGATTTAGAAACTTATTTTGGGCTTACTAAAAATTCTTCTCTTAGGTTAGCTACAAAAGATACCATACCATTTGAGAGTATTACAGAACAAGGTGTACAGTTTTCTATTAGTTATAATGTACTTGTTAATAATACTAACGTAGAAAAGAAACAAGTAATAACTCTGAAAAAATCTGGAGATAAGTTCTTATTTAGTTCTAAACCTGTTAGTGAAAAAACCTCTGTACAAATATCTGAATTATCAGAGCTACTAAGTAATGTAGGAATATCAATGAGTTATAGGGCACTTGAAAAAATAGTGAACAAAGGCATCTCATCAGGAAGGTATACTAATAATATATTAAAACTGTTTACTGACAACAACGGTGTATTTAATATTCTAATACAAGAGCTTGACAAAATATACAAAGGCTTACCTTCAAATACTTCTTCTACAACTGCTCCAATAGAATTAAGTGTTGTAGACAGCTTTATAGAACAGACTTTTGCAACAACTTTAGCCAAAGAACATATAGAACATAGCCCTTCCTTAGAAGTTATTACAAGTAATTTCCGTGAGAGCAGAAAAGCAATACATACTCACGTTCTACGTAAAATGATTACTGATAGGATAATGTATTTAAAAGAAGAATTGGAAAAAGATGTAGATAAAAGGCAATTGATAAATCAGATTAAGCACTCTATTTTTAGCTCTGATAGTTTATACATGGATTTGCTTTTAGAGGAAACTGAGGAAACTGTACTTTTAGATTTTAAAGATAAGTTTGGTATAGACCACTTATCCTTAAATGTTTTGAAGCAGACTTTAAAGGATTACTACAACACTAAAAAACTTAAAGATTTAACACCTATTGAACAAGAGATTGTAGAGTTGGCTTATTATACAAGTAATAATGTGGATTCTAAAAAAATCTCTTCAGGCTCTTTGAAAGGTAAAACAGTAAGAATAGCTTCCTATTTAGTTCCTAAAATGAGTGATAAGGATACTGAGCTTGCTACTCAAGGTATAGCTTATGTTTTTAAATCTGGTAATAGTGATTTTTCTACGAAAGAAGAAGATGTAAATCAGGCTTATACTCTGTATGTAGAAAGGGTTATTGTACCTGAAATAAAAAGGATACTACATACTAACAGGTCAAAACTTAATTTTAACTCTAAGTATCTTTTGGGTGGAAAAGTATTTAACAATACACCTATACTGAACGCTTTAAGCATTAAAGGAATTTCTTTTTTAAATATACTAAAAAGAGCCTCTGAAGATAGAACAAAAACAATTGATGAGCTTACAAAAGAGATTGTGGAACTTTATTCTTCAGAGTTAAGAGCAGCCGCTAAAAAAATTATAACTACTGAAACAGTTAGAAGGCTTCAACTATGGGAAAAAGGTAAACTTTTAGATATAGACGAAAGTGGTAAAATAACAGGTATTAGGTTTTTAGATGAGTCATATCTTTATCGTGTAAAAGACCAAAGAGGTCATAGAGAAACAGCAGAAAGAATAGCTTTTGAATATACTGTTAATTCTCTTATAAATAGTTCTGAACAACAGATGCTTTTTATAGGCGACTTAGCAGACAAATTTGATTTGAAAAATTCTGGTCTGAAAGCTAAACTTGTGTCTGCAATAAATGGGGAAAGCATTTTAACTGATGCTGAAGCCTCATTAATCTCTAAATCTATATACAGTGTTTCAGCGGGTAAAAGGTTAGCAGACCTAATTGCTCCTGGGACTAAAGCTGCTGAAAGTGAGAAGAACTATTTTTATTACATGCCTATCAAAGATATTATAGGTATGTCCTCTTCAATAGAAGTGATAACTCAGTACTTAGATGGTAAAAAATATAATGAAGAAGAACATAAACAACAAGGTTCAGACTACTTGAAAAACTTCCCAAATTCTGCTGCCTTCTTTAATATGGAAACCACTGATGGTTTTGAGTTTGGTACTTGGAGAGAGGGTATTTATATACGTATGCAAGAAGGGCTTCTTTCTAATGAAGAGGCAAACGTATTAACAGAGGCTATTGCTAATAAAGTTAGTTGGAAAGACTTTAATGAAGAAGAGAAAAAACTTGCTGGAATACTCCTTAATAAAGTTCATCAACCTGATAAGCCTGTATACACAGGATTAGTTTATGAAAATGTTGAAGGAGAAGACTATGGAGTATTTAGAGAGGTCTATGTAAAAAGTTCTATAGCTTATCTTATTCCTCAACTTACTTCAGGAATGACTCTTGACCCTTTAAGAATTTTCATGGAAAAACTTGAAGATAACCTATTAGATAAAACTACTACTTCAGAGTTTTTTGGCTCTGGGGGTGTGAGGGTTCCTTTTAGTTCTGCTGTGAAATTAGGGCAAAAAAATGAAACATTAGAGGTGTTTGATGAAAATGCTAATGTTAGACAAGACCTTTTAAGTCTTATAGATAGCCCAGAAAAGTTAGAGGCGTTTAAAGAAAAATATCTTATACAAGTTCCAAGAACTCACCTAAGAAGGCAGCAAGAAGTTCCTTATAAATCTAAAAAGAAAGACTCAAGTAAAAATTTAAGGGGTTCACAAGAAGCTAAATTTATTTTTGCTGACTTGCTTTCTATTAACAGGATTACAAATAAATATGATGTAGAGATACCCTTTGAATTTAGAGGTGCACAGTATAACCCAAAGCAACTGTATGATATTTATTTAGATACCTATAAGAAAATTTACGAAGAACAGTTTCAAGCATTATTGAATGAGGAGTTAAAAATAGACACATATCCTACTTTAGAAGAAGCGTTAAGTCTTCTTGATGAAGCTAAGATAGATACTAAAGATATTGTTACACTGTATGATGCTGTAAAAGCATTAAAATCTAACAACATTTCTTTCTATAAGCATGTTGATTTAGCTGATTCTGTAAGTAAAGATATTAGTCCTTTAATGAACTTGTTGAGGGCTGAAGCAGAGTCAAGACAAGGGTATAGTTTAACTGCAAGGAACATACTTAAATTTAATGGAAAATCTATAATGGACTTAAATTACCCTCTGTGGGCAAGTTCACACTCTGATAAATTTGAGGCTCTTTTGAATGCAGTAGTAAGTAATAGGGTGTATAAAATAATTTTCCCAGGATATTCTTATGTTTTAACTCCAGATATTTTAGGAAAAAAACTTACTAATGTAGAAGCTACAAAAGAAGTACTTGACAAATATGCTGATAAAATTATTTGGACAAAACCTGAATATGCTAAACAGCAAAATATTAAAGGGCACGATATTGTAAATGGAAAAGTACAACTTGACCAAGTAATTGTACCATCTAAATTTGTAGGAAATGATGGTATGATTATTGATTTGTTTGAAGGTATAGAAGAAGGTGTAGGAAACAACTGGGTAAAATTTGAAGGTGGAAAAATGATTTTAAGAACGGAAAATCTACCTAAAGAGTTGTTAAACCTTTTTGGGTTTAGGATACCTACTTCTGGACTTATGTCAATGGCAGGAATTGAAATTGTAGGTTTTTTGCATTATTCAGTAGGAGATATAGTTATAGCTCCAAGGGAATTTATTGCAAGGATGGGGTCTGACTTTGACATTGATAAGTTGTATAGCTACATGAAAAATCATTATTATGATGCTGCTACTAAATCTTTAAAGACTTTTAGTAGTGCAGATGAATATGTAAACTATCATTTAGAGATATTTAAGTCTAATCTTTTAGAAAAACAAAAAGCTAAAATAGAAAAGACAATTAGGTATCAAAATCAACAAACAAAGGGTGGACTATCAGAAGAGGACATAGAAGAAGAGACAGAAGATAACTTTAAAATATATACTGAAACAGAATTAGACGTAGTTTTAGAAAAAGCAAAACTAAAGTTTTACAACGAGTACTATAAAGGGACATTAAAAGATAAGATATTTGATATTCACTTATCTGTTATGAAAAACCCTGACCCTATCGTCTTTAAAAATATAATGTTTCCGTTGACCACAAAAATTGCAGAAGATAGTGCAACTTTAATCTATGATGAGTCTAACAAGAATATACCTACAGTAATAGCTGTAGGAAATAAAGAGTATCAAGTATATGATGCTTTTACTCCTTTATCAAGCCTTTTTCAGATAAGTGAACGTACAGCGGCAAATGCCTTCAAAACAGGTGTGGGTATAAAAGCACTAAATAGTACTTTCCATGTTAGTATTCAGCAAGCAATAGCTAAATCTAACAGACAAATAAACCTTCTTGTAGAAGAGAAAGATGATGTTGTTAGTCTTGTTACAAGTATGTTTGGGATAGTTTCTAATGGGGAATTAGGAAGGTCAAGGACATTAGGAGTAAGTCCTGATGGAGTAACTGTTGCTGATGGAGAACACTTTATTAGCTTTGTCAATTCAGAGGAAGTACAAACTATGGTGGATGGTAAGAAACTTGACATTTCTGGTAGGGTTAATGATACACACTTAACTTTTGCTTATAGAAGGGCTTTAACTTTACTTGGTTTTTACACTGTCAAATTAGACAACGGTAAAGTTGTAAGGATAGGGGACTTAGTTTCTATGCAACCTGTGATAAGAGAGTTTATTAATAGAGTATCAGGATTAAGAGGTCAGCTTACAGATTTTGTATCTAATGATGTAAAAGTAGTTATTCAAGAATTGATGGATGAACTTACTTTAGCTCCTTCTGAAGCTTTAAAAGAACAGGGCTCTCAAGACCGTATGTTTGAGGCTTTACCGAAAAGCTTTTCAGATATACTTAAAAATGGTTTAGATGCAGAAAAGGCTTTTCAAGCAGAAATTCTAAAACATTTTGAAACTTTAAATGCGATAGGTAATAAACTTGGAAAAGTGCAGTTAGTAGCAAATTCTGACAGTAAAGTGTTAGACAAGTCTATTTTTACCAATATAGAAAAAGCTGATGAAGTTGCAGACCTACTAAATCCAGTTATATATGGGGGTAAAAAGATGTATGTAGATAATATCTCCTCTATAATAGGAGAGTTTCATGTAGATAGAAAACCTGAACTAATGACTGTAGAGCAAAAACTAAACAGTTTAAACTCGCAAGGTAAACAGTATTACTTCTTTAAAACAATCAGAGGAGTAGAAAAAGGTAAAGAAATCACTGCTAATATTTATATAAACCCATACACCTTAAATGGTCTTGCAACAGTATTTTCACTTGGAACAGGTGTAAATATTTTTTCTTCTTTGTTTCCTTATCAAGGTGAGCAATTTGAAAGGACACTTCAACAGTTTAAAAGTCTAAGAACTTCTGATGAAAGTGTAAATGCTAAAGCCCTATTCAGGAGATTTTTGTGGAGAGAGATGACTAAACATTTAATTTTGAACTCTAAAGTTCAGAAAATATTCCCTAATAACTCTGAATTAAGCGAGATTTCAAGTACTTTTTCCTATAAAGAAAGTCCTGACCCAAATATTATTAGGCAAAACGCATACGGATATGATATTTCTGATAGTTCAAAAGAGTTAAACTCTGTATTTTCTATATTTAAAGCCTATCTAAACACCACTAATCAGGGTGCTATTAATATGGCTACTTTATTTCAATTCTATTTAAAAGGCTATTCAAGTATAACTTCATACAGTGAAGCTGATGCAAGCTATATTGATACACCTTCTAAGATAATGAACCAATCTTTTGGTATATCAGAAAATACAGCAGAAAACTTATTGAACCCTAACTCTGGTGTAACTGCTATTTTAGTAAACAAAGGACAAGAGATAACTTCTGAATATGTCTATGTAGTTGGTACCAATAAAGAGTTAATCAGAGCAAAGGTTGTTAAGAAAGAAGAAGTTTCTAATGATGAAGCTGAAATGGCTTCCCAGGCAAAAAAATTAGGTTTAAAAAGTGTAGTTCCTGTAAAAGACAAATATGATGTTCTTGTAGTTTCAGACCCTAAAGTTATTCCTTCTGGAATGTTAGATAGAACAAGGTTTTTATCCGTTGATGATGTTACTAATAATACAACGTTTCAAAATGGTAATACTATTATTAAGTATAATGATGCTGCTATTGGAATACAAAGACTTTTGTATAATCTTGTTGTAAATGAAGATGACTTAAAGACTTTTCGTATAAATTCAGGTCAAGCAACAGCTAATGGAACAGAAGAAACAGACGTTTTACTGCAAAAAATGTATGATATAGTTAACAGGGGAGCAGACAAATCACTTGCTGATAGGTTATCATTTAAAATAGATGGTGTGTTTGTTTCTCCAAGCACAGCTGGTAGAAATGACTTACACAAAGCTTTAATTAGGCTGTATGGTATACAAAAATTCTTAAACCCTGAGTACACACCTGATAATACATTTGTTAGACTGTTTGGTCTTGAAAACAGTGAAGAAAATGTAAAGAAGGTTAAAGCAGAAATAAGGAGAATAACAGGTCTAAATATAGATTTTAGAACTACTCCTCAAACACCTATACCAAATTTTACATTTCAAGGAAACTTATGGAGGGCGGGGTTAAATAAAAAAGCTATTAGTGGTGGAGGTAATATCACCAGTCTAAGCATTAAGAAAGCAATAACTAATGGTTTGAGAGTCCTTCCTTATAGTTCTTTAAAGGCAAATTTATCTGGAAACACACAATATGAAGTTTTAGGATTTACAACTATAAACGTTGATGGCGTTTTATATAAAGTAGAGCCTTTATCTAATAGTATGTACACATTAGATGAAATAGAGCAAGCTACAAATCTAACAAAAAGAGCAATTTTAGGTAATAATTATACACCAGAAAGTACCCCTGATAAGACTTTAGCTGACCTATTAAAGTCTTGGAAAGATAGAGAACAGGTGTTTAAAATTACTCCTTTTAATTTAGAAGAAGAATATTTTAACTTATGGGATAAGTGGGTAAAATCAAATGAGGATAATCTAACAAAATTAGAGGCTCTGAAAAATGAATTAAAGTTAGAGACAGGAGGTTACAGGTATATATCTGATAGACTTCACAGCAAAAAGGATGTAAACACTGGAAGAATTATTACTAAACTACTGAACACATATTTCCCACAAGGAGATGAGAAACTTGGTATTTTAAGTGCTGACTATACCACAGAAGAGGAGATAGCTAATGCTGCATTTGGCGTAATAGAGTTTCAACAAAGAAAAGAAAATTTAGCTTCTGGAACAGTTAGAGACAATAAGTATATCTTCCTTAGAAGTCAATTACCTGACAATATTTCAGAGGAAGTTATGAAAAGAGATGAGTCTAAAGTTAAAGGCGGTTATTATTTTGACTTAGAAATAGTAGGGGACTATTATTCCTATGATAAAATTTTAGCTGAGGATGGTAAAGGTGTAGATATAATTATTGTAGATACAGTAGAACAAGCTCATCAGCAACATAATGCTTATGTCAGAGTATCTCCTCATGGTACAAGACAGTTTTCAGTAAACAACAAAATTTCCAACTATGAATTTGTAGACTCGGCTATAGATGAGCATAGAAAAATAATGTTTATTGACGATTATGGAAATGACACATATAACACATACACTTCTGAAAATCAAGAACAGTATGATACAAAAGTTATTTTGTCAGGTAGTACAGAGCATAAAAAACTTATAAACGACTACGCTATATTTAAAACAGGTATAGTTGAGGTATCTATTGGAGGAGTTACAGAGCTTATTTATATACTTCCTGTTACAGGGAAAATGCAAGAAGATGTTGAAGCTCTTTCTACATTGTATTCTACAGTAGAGTCCTTTGGAGACAAAACATTCTTGTTTAAGTTTGACTCTATTACACCAAGCACTGTTAAAGGTGTAAACTCAGACTATGTTTTTAATCTTTTGAGTTCTTTACCATTTAAATCTAACATGTTGTATCCTTATGATGAAAGTTCACGTATGAGGAATACAACTATTGAAGATGTAAATGGTGCTGAAGTAACTTTTACTGAAGTGCTTACTCCTTTAAATGTAGAAGAAGGTGAAGTTAAAAATGTCAAACTTACTGAAAAGTATATAACTCCTAATGTAGATGTAGTTGTTGAACCTTTTGTTGCTGGACATCTTATTAAAAATACAACATCTAAAAATGTTCGTGTAAACCCAATATTTCCTATTAATTTTGTACAAACAATAACGGAAGAAGTGAATGGCAAAAAGATTTATAGGAAAATATTTAGACCTATTGAAGGGACTTTAAAGGAGCATTTAGTAAAAGTTGCTGAAGAGACTGCCGTCAAGATAGTTAATTCAAATAAAGGGTCTAAAAACATTACTTTAGGAATAGTAAGCAAAGGTATTTCAGAGATGTTGGAAGAAATAGTTACTCACGAAGGGTCTAAACTAAATACTTTTGAATTTGATGGTAAAACTCTTCAGTCTCACATGGATGACATTATGGATGTCTTTATTGAAGCAATGGTTAATCATTTGAAAACCAGTGGTGTAAGCGTATCTTCTGCAATAGTTTTAGCCCAAACAGGCTTTTCTGAAAGTTCAGTTAAAGCGTTAACTAAACATTTTAAGACTTCAATACCTGTAACGGTAATAGGTTCTGCATTTTATGAACACCTTGTAGAAAGTAAATCAAGGGATAAAAACAGGAACAAACAATTCTTCAAAAAGAGATTTGGTATAAACCCTGTATATAAGTCTAAATCTTTTACTTCTTACTTTAAAGAACTCTTAGACAGTAATTCTCCTATTGTTAGAAAATATCCATTACTTCAAGAACGTGGAAGATGGTCTTTTGACATGCACACAAATGGTAAGGAAAGCTTGATATTGTGGAACAACACTATAAAATCAGAGAAAGAAGATTTCTTTGCTCTTAGCTTTATGAATATGATTGTAGACACTAATGTAGTTACAACAATTAACGATTTAGGTGAAGAGGTTCCGTTATTGTTTAATGACGAAGTTCTTACTGTCCAAAGATTGGCGATGTACTTAGTGCTTTCTTCAATGTTAAAATCTGGTGCCACCCAAGGGGCTAAAGAATACTCTTCTTATATACCACCTGCATACTTGAAAGAGATGGGTATTTCTGATGAACTTCTTAAAATAGATTTCTCTGACCCTAAAATTTTAGGTAAGGTTACAAATGGTGTAACAGAGTTTGTGAGAAAGTTTATTCAGACCTATCCAAAATATGCAAAACGTATTCCTGTTGAGTCTGATGGAAGTTTTCCTGCACTCACACAAGCTAATACTAAAACTTTAACAGGGTTAAAAACTTTTGGAGTTACTGCTGAACAGTTAGAAACAACGTTTAATGTAAAAAGCTTTTCTGGACCTCCAAAGTTTATGTCTGTATATAATCCAGAGAAATCAGAATGGCTGTTATTTGAACAAGTAGAGGGTTCATCTGACCAACAAATTGTTACTTATGAAAAGATAGAAAACTTTGCAAAGAAAAAAATTGCTATGTACAATAGTGATTTAAATACACGTAAAAAAGGAATGTTTGTACAAGCAAAAAAAGCAAAGAACTTACATTCCTACGGTATTGATTTAGTCAATAATCAGGTTAACTATAAAATTTTAATAGACCAGTTACATTTTGGTTCTACTAATGCTTATTTTAAAACACAAGCAGAGTATCTAAGGGCTAAAAATTTAGTTGTAGAATTTGAAGTTCTTAACGACATTAAAACTGAAGATGGAAGAACTATAGAAGCCCAGGCAGTTAGGAAAGGAGGTATATATACAATACAATTAAACAAGGTTGTGTTTGATAATTTAAACAGGTCAGGTCAATTTGAAGAGATTGAACGTATATTATTACATGAGTTAGGGCACATTGATGATTTACTATCATTACAGTCATATATTAACTTGAACACTGATGGTACAACATCTATAAAAACAACTGGTTCAGGTTCAAGAAAAAAAGGACAGGAAGCTCTAAAAGAGTTAGAAGCTATAATGCTTGAATTGAAAATAGAAGCCAAAAGAAATCCAAACCTTATGGCAGTTTTAAAAAGAAAGCATTTAGATAATATCTATGAGTTTATGACTGAGCTAAGAACAGATAAGGAGTTTCAAGCAGTTCTTGCTGGCATAAAAAGAACTAAGGCTATTAGTTATTTAGATGCTATAGTAAACGCTTTAGTAAAAGCATTAGCAGCAATAAAATCTGTACTTAATGGTTATCCTATTGAGCAAAACTCTATGCTTTATCAGTCTATGTACTATCTTGAAGTATTAAGAACAGTGAGTGCACCTTCTAAGAAAAATGAGAATGTTGTGTTTAAAAGAGTAGACGCTGCTGGAACTGTTTACTATGTAACTTATATAAATCAAGATAATTCAGCTGTACCAATTAAAATTACTACAGAAAATGGTCAAGAGGTAACTTTATTGCCTAATGAAAAGTTGTCTGACTTTATAGTTAGAAACAATCTTGTAGAGCATATCGAAAAAGCACCAGTACAAAGAACCCTTTCACAGCCAGCGTTCAGTAATTCTTCTACTATTATAGATACTTTTGGAATTAATGCAAGTAATCCTAAAGACGTTGTTACAGAAAGGGTAGTAATATTGATAGGATACACTCCAGAAGAGATTTCTGCTATTAAAGCCAAAAGAGTTACACACTTTAATACATACAAGGATGACCTCTTTTTTGAAAGTTTTAGTATGTCTAAAGAAGAGTTTTTAGAAAAATCGCTTATACTTATAGACTATGCTGGTGGATATAATCATAAGTTCAGTGAAAATTTTGAAACAGAGGTTGCGTATATTGGCGTAAAGGCTAATCATAAAGTTAATGACCTTGAATTAGGGGCTATTGAAGGAGTATTCTCACCCTCTGATTCAATTTTAACATCTTTAGCATCAGGGGTTATGCAAGTATCAGATTATTTGCGAACTTTGAGTAAAATTAATGTGGAGCTATTTAGAAATCTTGTAGCTTCAGGAGTAATTAACAAAACAGAATGTAAATAATTATGGCGTGTACTTTAACTGTTGATGACCCTTCCTTTCCTGAAATCTTAGAAAGGAATGGAGGGGTCTTTGAAAATGCTTTGAAAGAGTTTTTAACTTTGTATGATAGTTTAAAAGCACCTGAAAATACTGATGTAGATAGTAGATATAGGGGTTCTGTTGTTTTTTCAAGGTCTTTTGTTCCTAAAAAGCTGCCTACAGGGTTGGTTAATGGCAATGAATTATCCATAGAAAGAATAAAAGAGCTTGCTAATAGAGGGTTTACTATTGTAGGCACCTCACCTCAAATAGAAGGGTTAAGAAAACACACTGTAAATAGTATAAACAATGTACTTTTAACTGAAAAAACTATAGTTCCTGTCTTTTCAAAGCCTATAGACACCATACAAGAAGTAGAGAGAGATTTTTTAAGTACTTTAGAACAAAGTATTTCTAAAATGTATGATGAAGCATCATCTGATGTCAATAAGATATTTGGTATTGGTAAGAGAGAACAGTCAGAAAATGAGTTTACTAATATAAAATTAGATACCCCATATACTTTTGATGAGGTAGCAGATAGGTTACAAGGATTACAAACACATCAAACAGTAGATACTTTTTTAGCATTTATAAAGACAGAGGGATTTAAAGTAGTATTTACAAATTCTATAAAATCTGTTGGGAAATACAAGAATGGAATTATCTACATAAACCCTAAAATACTGGCTCGAAATTCTTCTAATATTATAGAAAAAGAGTTGTACTCTCAAAGTGAGTTGTTTAATGGTAGCACAAATGACCCTCTTGGAGCAGCTACTAAGATGATACTCGCACATGAGCTTGCGCATGGTATAACTGTAAATAAAATTAGAATTTTCTTAGGTCTTGAAGAAGGTAAAATATCAAAAGAAGAGAGGGAAATTCTAAAGAAATTAACTAAATTTTACGAAAAAAATAAAAAGTTTTTTCCAGAAGAGGTTAGTGATATATACGAGTTTGTTAGTCGTGCAATGACCTCACCTTCTTTTGCTCATTTTTTAGATACCTTCAATCATACAAATGAACAAACATTATGGGATAGGCTTGTAGAATTTATCTCTTCTCTGTTTAGTTCAAATCAAGACATAAATTTTCTTGTTAAAGAGTTTCTGAATTTAAATAAGAACACTAATGCAGAAACTTTGCATGAAACAGAGGCGGAATATGATTATAAGGATACTACCTTTAATGCTCTTCAGCTAATAAGAGAAAGACAAAACAATGTAGGAAGGCTTTCTCACAGGATTAAGGATTTGAAGTCTAAGAAGTTGGCTATAACACAAAATCCTGACATGAAAAGTAATGAAAAGATTATAGAACATGTTAAGATAGATTCTCAACTTTATAGATTAAGTTCCTTATTAGAGCTTGAAAAAAATAAATTAAGAGCTTTAAATGCCTTAACAGATTTCCATGAATACGAGCAAAACTTAGTTGGTGATTTCTATTTTTCAGATGTAACATCTGTAAAAAGTGCTCTTACAAGAGCAGAAAACTTATTGAGAAATTTAACAGGAACTATAACACAAGAAAATATAGAAGAGTTACAAAATTCTTTGCAAGATTTAACAGATGCCAGTTATATTATTGAACAATGGAGAGCTTATGCTGATGTGGACTCTACTAAGAGTAGAGAAAGCCATATTTTTGTTCCTACTGTTTATTTGAATGGTCTAAGTGAAGGTAGAAGATTAGACCTTTACTCTAAATTTTTTCAGTCTTATGCTGATATAAGCACATCCAGAGTATTTGTAGGAAAAGAGGACAATATGTCAAGCTTAAAAGAAAAGCATTCTGAACTACTGAAGAAGACTGTTCAAACTATGGTAAATTCAGACGCTTATCTTAAAGCCCTTAAATTTCCTACTCAAGGTGGACAAATAATAAATGATAACACTTTTCTTGATACAGTTTTAGACATAGACCAGATGAGTTCTCTTATAGGTATGAAGGGAAGCTCAATGTTCTCTGAGGAAAGTGTCTTGGCAAAAGTTCTTGTTGCTAAGATGGGGGAAGTTGATGCTGTTGCAATGGAAGACTTTAAAAATGTAACTTCAAAGTTAGATGAGCTTTATGATGAAGCTACAAAAGAAGCTTCTAAGAACGGCTTAAACATAAATGAACTATTCTTTCAGTCTTTATATCTACTTTCAGAACCAAATAAGAAAAGGTATACCTCAAACTTAACTACTCAATTTACAGAATTTTGGTCTATTCAAAAGGATAGTGTAGATGCAGATTATGAAAGCACTAAAAGAGATATTTCAAAGAGACAGGCTGATGGCATTATTACAGCAAAAGCTGCAAGAGACCAGTACTCTGCTAATTATAGAAGACACAATATAGACTTTCAGAAAATAGCAGAGGTTTTAAATTTAAATGTGCTGCCTGAAATTGTTGATTATGTTACTCAAAAGAGTTTAGAGAGTAGGTTTAGTACAGTTAATGCACTAACATTACGCAATTTTATTTCTTCCAAAATAGGTGTCCCAGACCAGAAATACAGGCAAAGTTTAATAGACGAATATGGTCAAGAACTGTATGATAAAGCTATAAAAGAACAAAAAGAAAATATTGACAGATTTTTTTACAGTACATTAACAGCAATTTCTGAGATTGTTTCAAATCAAACAGAGTTTAAAGCTAAACACTATATAGACGATAAAATAACTTCAGAAGATGAGATTATTCAAATTTATGTCTTATCATCTTCCCCTTTTCACAACTACGATAATTTCAAGGGTAAAAAGCCTGTATTTAATGGTGATAGTCTTTCAAAAGTTAAATCACGCAACTATGAAGAAGGTAAAGCTCTTATAACTTATTTACCAAGAAAAACATACGCTGATGTTTTTGAGGTCACAAATCCACATACAGGTGCACCTGAAATTGTAGTGAATAAAGGAACAAAAAACACAGGGTTTTATGATGCTAATTACCTTACTATAGAAAAGCACCCAAATATAAAAAAATATTACGACAAAGTTATGGAAGTCTTGGAGCTTGCTAACTCAAGGTCTCCAGGAAGGGCTCCTTTACCAGGTAATAGCCTTCCTCTGAATGATAGAACTTTCATGGAGTATATTTTGAAAGGTGACGGAAGTGATAATACGGGTTTAAAGTATCTCTTTTCTGCAAGAGTTCGCCCTGCTATGTTAAAATTATGGAGGGATATTTTTAATTCATTCTCCTCTTCAGAGTTTACTGAAAGTGGTTTAAAGACTGCAAAAGAAATAAAATCAGGGGATATAAGACGTGTATCTTTATCAAGTGTAAAAGATAAACAAAAAGAAATTCAAAGAGTATTTAACCTTTTACAAGAAGAAGCTAAAGCTAACAAAGTAAACTTAATACCTTCTAAAGTAATAGACCTTTATTATCAAGCAACTGATATTGTAACAAGAGAGCATAGTATGGATTTACATAAAATGGTTCAATATTATGCTAAATTTATGGTTCTTATAACACACAAACAAAATTCTTTACCCCTTTTAGACAGTATTTTTGAAATCTTTAAAACTATAAAATCACCTGCTACAAGGAAAGGTGTGCGTGGATTTTTTACTCCTATTAGAGATGAGTCAAACACATCAGCTACTGAAGACAGGATAAAGTCTATATCTAAGGTTGAACGAATGTTCAATATATGGAAATTACACCCAAAACAAGCTATGGAGGGTGTTATGGGAAAAGGGTTTGTAGAGTCAGGGAAAAAAGATATATTAAATAGAATAGAAGCAGCTATTCCTAATGTTAAGTCTCCTGAGATAAAAGAGCTTTTAGAAGATTGGGCTAACTCTTTAAGAAGAAAGTATGTCTTTTCTAAACTTATAGACTCTATACTTATAAACGCTTTAAGGTTAAAAGGTTTAGCTGTAGCACCAGTGAGTGCAATAAGAAATAGGAACCAAGGGTTTACTGCAAATGCAGAGGAAGCAGCTAAAGGAGTTAATTTTGACATGAGGAGTTTTAGAAGGGCTTCTTCAGCATTGTTAAATACTGTATTTGGCAGAAGAAAGTATGGAGTTTTTGGAGAGAAAAAAAATCCTACAGCAATAAAAATATCAAATTTAGTTCGGAGATTTGACTTTTTACAAGATATGACAGATGAAATAGAAAAAGCAGCTACTCGTGGTGGGTGGTATTCTATGTCTGCAACTTCACTTCTTCTTATACTACAAAAGAAGATTGAGTTTTTAAATCAAGCTGAAGTCATGCTCTCTATGCTTATGTTTGAAAAGATAAAACATAATGATGGAAGCACATGGGCATTGTATGATGCTCTGGATAGTAAGGGAAATCTTAAAGATGAATTTAAAAATTCAGGGTTT
The DNA here is from genome assembly GCA_937872505.1 of uncultured Neisseriaceae bacterium. GTDB lineage: Bacteria > Pseudomonadota > Gammaproteobacteria > Burkholderiales > UBA11063 > Aquella. The sequence goes on from CALMTA010000148.1 coordinate 51,231, forward strand.
TCTTGGACAAGTCCTGAAGGAAAGGCTTTAATAGTTAAGATAAAATCTGTTAGGGATATAACTCAAGGAGATTATACACCTGAAGGTTCAGGTATGGCTAAAACTACTTGGATAGGAAGGTTAGCTACTTTGTTCCAAACTTGGATGGGGGCTTTTGTGTTTAAGAGGTTTGCTGATGAACAGTTTGTTCCTGGACTTGGTCCAATAAAAGGTGTTGATAGAAGTACTTCACTTGGGCATAAGTTAGCTGTTGAAAGTCATAGTGCATTTAAAGCGTTAGCAAATCCATACAGTGCTGGGGTTGCATTATATAGTTCTTTGTTTGGTATAGATAACGCATTAGACTCAATAGTTTCTTACTCAGCTATATTATTACCTATGATTTATTCTGTTGCACATTTAATGCAAACTTTTATACTTCATGGCATGACTAAGGAACAAGGCGAAGACTTTTTAAGCTTAAAAGATGCTAAAGATTTTTACAGAATGCAGAAAGCTATAGGACAAAGAGTACTTAGACATCTTTATTTATATAGTACAGACACTGTACAAAATCAATTTTCTGCTGAAAATCTGCCTGATGTAGACAAACAAAATTTGAGGGCAGCAGCAGAAAGAGCTGCTCTTGTCTCTTTATTAAGTTTAGCTTCTACTATAACAATTTTATTAGCCCTTGATGATGATGAAAAGGAAAGGGATAACCCTATTTTTAATCTAATTACTAACCTTTTAGATTCTGCTGCCGCTGATATAAATTGGGCAAGCACTTTTTGGTCATACGGGTATTCAGGAAATCTTTTAGAATCTGCTTCTAACCAAGGAGGTTTTGTTGTTAGTAATGCAGCTAATTTTGCATTGCTTATACAAGGACTAATAGAAGGGGGTTCATCAGGGGAATGGAAAAATGCTAAAAAAGGTTTCGGTAAAATAGTAACACCTTCAGGGTATAACCAAATTTATGGTGCTTATGAAGCTTACCAGTTTGGTGTTGGTGCAAGATACCCTTACGAAAAGCCTACAAGTCAAAATATACTTGATAAAACTCTTGTAAAACAAAAGAGAGACCTTATGAAAGAGTTTGGTTTAGACAATGTAAATGAAGATGGAAATGAACAGTATAAAAAAGTAAAAGGAACAGATAAAGAGGAATAACATTCAAAGACGAAATTTTTTTAAAGCTAACAGAGAAAGACGAAATTTTTTTCGTGTAATTCAAAGATTGTTTAAACTACACGAAAAAAATTTTCCTTCTTTGTTACTTTATACTTGTTCCATCAGGGTAAGTGTCCCAAGGCTTTAATCCTTGTAAAAAGTTATCGCACCCGATTTCAAAAATTAGTATCTTATTTGTTAAATCATTTACAGGACTGTTATTTCCTGGGTCAAATACAAGATACTCTGAAAGTATTTGGTTATCCCTTTTCAAGTATATTTTTCCACTGCCACTAAAATAATGTACAGAAGTTATATCTCCACAATCTCTATGCAAGTTAATACCTGCAACAGTCAAAGCATAAAACTCAACACATAAACAACTTCCTTGTTTTCCTGACCACTCTACAACAGATTTTCTTTTTACACCAATAGGCTTATCACTAAGCACTGTTCTAAGACTGTCAAACTCCTGCTTGTTGTAAGTTTTACCATCAATAATTGCCCAATTCTCTTGTGCAAAAATACTTTGAATTGCTAAAAGCAACACTCCAATAAAAAATAATCTTTTCATTTGTCTTTGACCCCCCAGTTTGTTTTTGTGATTGTTTTTAAAGTTTCTATTTCCTCTTCTGTAATTGACTGTACATTATAAACAACGGAAGCCAAGTTTAATCCTGGGTAGAGCATAGTTATATACTCATTAGCAGCATCATTTGAAGCAAATATTTTGTAGTTTTCTGAGTTTTCAACAGTTAGTTCTATGGTACTTATTTTTAAACTGGTTTTTTTAAAGGTTTTTAAGTTTACCAAAAATGCAGTGTCTCCTACAGAAATTGGATTTCCATAAAAGTCAATTCTCCAAACACTTGGGACATGTTTTTTTATAGTTAAAAATTGAAACTTACTTGAAGACCTGTCTTCAGAAGTTCTTGTATCAAGTATAATACCTGTACGAATTTCTATAGTTAGTCTTCCATCTTTTTCTAATCTAAACCCCCTTATTGTAGTGTATTTAGGTTCAATTATTTCATCTACTGACTTTGTGCCTGTAATTTTATCCCCCACTCTAAAAATTTCCCCATCAGAAGTTCTTCTAACACCAAAAATATTTAAGTAGTCTTTTAAAACAACTGTGCCCTCTTTAGTTATCCTTCCTGCTTTATACTCCCAACAACCCTTTTCTTCGATTAAAGTATAAGTATAGCCACGATATTTGTATTCATATATTTCCCAACCTGTGTCTATAATCTCTTTCCATAGATGAGGGTAGTTTTCTACACTGGAGGCTATATAACTACGAGGAATTTTTGAAAGTGGTCCCCAGTATACCCCGTTTTCCATTGCTTGAGAAACCACATCCCCAACATCTAAAGAGCCAGGGAAAGTCTGTATAAGTTTAAATTTTCTTAGCATACTGTTTGTTTTAAATGTTAGTTTTATCTCGTAACCTTGAAAGTTCAAAACCCAGCCAAAACCTTGCTTCACAAAGATAAGAATAGGCTTTAGTTCTTGCAATAGAAAATTCTCTTGAAGGAGTCTGATTGGTGTGGCTAAAAATAGAATAATTAAAATCAGATTCTACATAAGAAGATAGTTTTTCAATTTCTTGACGTAACCAATCCACCTTTTCAACATGATTTTTTTCATACCAATTAAAACCATTTATAGTGTTTGTTATCTCTGGAAACTTATTGATTTCTTCAATCACAGTAGATTTATCAGCAGCAGGTTCAATATCTTCTACTGTTTTTCTTTTGCCGTCATTAGCATAAGGAGTAGGATTTCCAAGTTCACCTAACACTTTTCCTAACCATGCCTTAGCTAAAATAAGGCTATCTACAGCTTCTCTTGTTTCATAAGAATGACAAAAATCATCCCCACAAGGCATAGGTTTTAATTCTTTAGTCAATTGAGCTAAACCATCTATTTGAACTCTAAGACTTTTAATTTGCTCTACCATTTTAAATTATTTTTTCTTGTTTTAAAATCTGTTTTACTTTTTCAATTAGTTCAGGTATTCCTGCATTGTTTTCTATTGTGTAATCAAATGTAGCATCATCTAAAACTGTTTCTGAAACATGCTGTTTAAAAGCCTCTTTACATCTTGGACAAGTTAGAATTTTATCAGAAACTTCTATCAAATCTATTTTACATTCTTTACACTGTTGTGGTCTATTTATTCTGATAGTAATACCTCCCCTGTCTTTAACAGCTTCTAATTCATTTGAAAATCTCATGTCACTAATAATCCAGTTAGGATATTTCCAAGAACCTTTAATTTCTTTATTTTCACAACCTTCATAATCAAATCCTGTAGTATTATAATCAGCAAACAAAGCATTTACCCAAATATTTGGATGAAGTACATTACGCATAGCTTCTGTTCCGACTTCTTGAAGAAGTTGTCTTACAGTAAATTTTTTTAAAAAAGTAGTGTATTCTGGTTTATCTTTATATTCAAGATAAGGATACATTTTTTTACCTCCTACTTCAGTATAAAAATACCACCATTCTTCACCTAATACTCTATCTTTAACTTCTTGTTTTTCTAAATCTTCAACAGATATTCCTGTAAGTATAGATACTATCTCTTTAAGCTTTTTTTCAAACTTTTTTATTTCCCAGTTAGCATTTAAATAATTTATTAACCAATGATTTCCTTCAATAAACTCTTCAATTGAAATTTTATAAGGTTGTTTACCTGTTAAATACTGTATTATTTTACCGACAGTATCTCTTTCAGAACTAATTTTTCCTGATATTGCAATTATTGCCATAATTTTTTTAGTTTTTTGTAAATTTGTTTAGACACATATTCGATTAAATAAGCAAAAGCTTCATCAGAATCATCAGAAAATTTTATTCCCACTTTTTCCATAATAAAACAAACACAATGGAATATTTCATGGTTTAAAATAGCTAATGTTTCTGGATTGTTGGGTTCTTCTTTTAACCACAATAATGTTTGACCTGATGTAAACATGATAGATTTTCCTCTGTGAAACTCAATAGTTTTTAAGTATTCTATATCTTCTTTGAATAAATACTTTTTTAATTTCTTACTCAATAAGCTTTTATCATTGCCATAAAATACTATTATTGAAAAAGGGTAAATGACACAATCTATTATTTGCATACAGTATAAGTTAAGGGTAATCTAAACATACTAATTTATTTTTATAAAAACCAAAGTTTTCTTTTTTATCATCTCCATCATGTAAATGCTTATAATATTCTTTTTCTGTATCTGTTAACTTTCTTTCTAAAGGTTTACATCTTGCATATATAGCAAATAATCCAAATAATGAACAGTAATAACAAGGAGCTACTTTATCAATATAAGAGTGTTTTTTAAACACTTTACAATAATTACGTTCACTCCAATTATTATAACATCCTGACAAAAAGTAAAGATGACAGAAAGTAAAATTTGGAAACTTTATAGCATAATTACCTATTAACAATACTATTCTTGTAACTCCTTTTTTTATTTGCATTATGTTTTGATTTTTAAAGTCATTTCAAAATATTCTAATAAATATTTAGCATAAGAAACTAATAACTCTTGTCCTGCGTAAATAAAACTTATTTCCCCTTTTTCTAAGGCTTTATGATAAGCTTTTTTGATGTTATTGTAAGTTTCTTTATCCATCTTCATATCTTCAGTAACTATTTCAACTTTAAAAAGAATTAAACCCTCTGAGTTTAAACTTTCTAACCACGCCCTTTCTGCTTGAGAAGTATTATAGTCAGAAAGTTTAGCTTTGTTTTCAGGTGTATTAGGGTCTATTTTAGTAAACTTGAATACTTTAGCAAGTTCTTCTATTGGCATTTCTTCAATCAGCTTTCTTGCTATTAGTCTAAACATGTACTGGTCAGTAAGTATTTTGTCAGCAAATTTTTCAGCTGTTACTTTTATTTCTACTTTATTTAACATTTGTTTTAGTTTAATAAATTATTTCTTTGATTATTCCTTCTTGCTTACCTTCTGAATTAATGATTAACTTTGGGATAAAAGATGCTCTTTCTAAACCATTTTTACCATTTAAATTTAATTCGCTCTCCATAACAATGTACTTAGGTATTTTTTGAAGAGATTGTTTAACTTCTTTAAATGAAGGCTTACCATTAGCATTATTTGCAGCACCTAATCCAAATGCTATTTCTAAATCTTCTTCTGTATACTTAGCTTTGTTGTGGTTGTAACCTGTAATAAACCCCAATGTTAAATCTTTTGGGTTTCCTTTTTCTTTTATTGCAAATTCTGTAGCTAATCTAAATACTTCTTGATTATTAAACTCTCTCCAATTCGGAAGAATAGGTACACTATCAAGATTAAGTTCTTTTTCAGCAAAGACGATTTTACACTTGTCTGGACTGTTTAAGTTGGGATTGATATTTTCAAAAATCTGCTTACTTAAAATGGCATAGCACAAATCGCCTTGTTTAGTCTCAGCACTTTCATCTACAAGCACACCAAATCCGTTTATGTCAATGTATCTCAAGGTCATGCTGTTGTGTTTTTTGATTAGAAATAATTTTTTTAAACTCTTCAAAACATTTTTCAATGCACTGTTTGTCAGGGCTATACTCTATTTTTAGTTCTTTTGCAATAACATATAACACCTGATAAATAGAGTAACCAATTCTTTTTAAACGAGGGGTATAATCTTCTATTGAAAGTTCATTAGGAGCCCATGAATAAGAAGCAAGTTCCATATCTCCTGGTGCATACGTAGTAAATCCAAACTGAAGTTCTTGACTCTTTATAGGCAAATGCAATGTATATTCATCATACGCATACAATCCAAATCCACCATCAAAATTATCAAATAATTCTTTGCACATTGTTTGCACATTCAAAGCATCAGCATAACTGATATAAGTCTTTGAGTCGGGGTAAATTAGTTTAGTTTTCATAATGTTTCTTTGATGTGACTATTCTTTAGTTACCTGTAAAATGTTTTTATAGTCTGTTACTAATGTCTTACCTATTCCTGCAACTTTAAAGGTATAAATTTCCCCTTCTTTTAAGTTAAAAAACAACTCACTGTTGTTGTATTTATTGTGATACAGACTATTTTCACAAACAAAAGTTCCCTTGTCTGTTATTACTAAATACCTGTACTCTGTAGATATTTTATCGCTTGAGCCATTTATTTTCTGCTGCTGTTGCAATGTAATAACTTTACAATCTGTAATTACAGATACTTTACTCTGGCTCCAAATACTTATGCTTACTGAAATTAAAATCACTCCAATAATAAACCCAAAAATAGCAATTATTAATGAAGGTAAAGAACTAAATTCCCTGTTTAAACTGTGTTTTCTCATGTCTGGTTATTTGTTTTGTTTATACCATTTTAAAAATAAATATAAAGCCCTTACTACCGCATTTCTTTTTGCTTCCATAGTATTAGTTTTTCCTTCATGTACACCATGTTCTTGAGCAATAATATAGGATTTAAACTTATTATCACTGTTACGAATTGTTTGGATACAGCAATAGTTTGATTGAATAATAACTAAGTATTTTAATTTCTCTACTTCTGTTATAACTTCATGTATATAGTTCCAATCATAGTCAAATTTTAAAAAATCATAGACTGTACATTCTGGATTATCTTCTTTCTCCATATAATATAAAGCATTAGCATATACACACAAAGAAATTGACCCTTCTCTTGTTGAGTGCAGTTCATCTGGAAAATATCCAGGAACTATTTCTAAAAGTTCCATACACATTTTATTATATTCCAGTATTTCTTCTTTTGTCATAGCTATTTAATTTTAGGTAAATAAAAGTGTGTAATTACTTTATGATTATAAGCCCATCCAGTACCATTATAGGTTTCAAAATGAACTTTACCATCTTTTCTAACTACAAGATACTTTCCATAATCAAGTTTTTGTCCTGTATATTCTGTAGGAATAAAAGCTGGAGGTGTAGTATTATTAGTTAAAGTCTTTTTACTTCGCATAACCAAATCAATAGTTAACATTACTACATCTTTAATAGTTTCTAAACCATATTCAGTTTCTTTTTCTATTTCATCAGCTATCATTTTTCCTGACCAAGATTTATTACTATGTACAATTAATTTATCACCATAAAATTTAAAGCCTTCAACTATTATGTTTTTTAAGTGTTCTGCTGTCATTTTATTAAATTTAAAAGTGTGTATGAAATCGCTGCTTGATACGCTTCTTGTGATGAATTAAAATCATAATTAGACCAATATAAATTTTTTTCTTTTCCACTTGTTCCAAATTTAGAACAATCAAAATACCATTGATTTTTATTTGCAAAATTCACACTAATCCAAATTCCATAGTTTTCAAAAATCCATTTAATAGCAAGTGTAAGAGTAATTTTTTGAACATAATCTTCGTTAATATAGTTTTTATGCAGTTCTCTATCCCACCAATCTCTGCTAACAGCTACAATAGTTTTGTTATCTTTTCTAATAAAAGTAGGAGATTCGCCTTCTTTTAAAATTAAACATCCTTTTTCTTTAAGAAGTTTATTATTTTCATAAGAACAATAATCTTCAATAATGTTATTTATCATTTTCTGTAGTTTTAATTAAAAGTAATGCTTCATA
>CALMTA010000149.1 GCA_937872505.1 uncultured Neisseriaceae bacterium
TTTCTGTAAATAATCCACATAAGTGCTTTTTCCCATTCCCTTTAATATCTGATTAATATCGTTTTTACTAATCCATTCTTTATGAAGTGCAATTTCTTCCAAACAAGCAATTTTGATACCTTGACGATGTTCAACGGTTTGAATAAAATTAGATGCTTCTAATAATGAATCGTGCGTTCCTGTATCTAACCAGGCAAATCCCCTTTTCATAGTAACAACATTTAGTTTTCTATCTGCTAGGTATAATTTATTTAAATCTGTAATTTCTAATTCCCCACGGTTTGACGGTATAATTTTTTTAGCATACTCAACAACATTAGAGTCATAAAAATATAAACCAGTTACCGCAAAATCTGATTTTGGTTTAAGAGGCTTCTCTTCCAAACTTACTACCTGATGATTATCATCAAATTCAACAACCCCATAACGTTCAGGGTCCGCTACCTGATAAGCAAATACCGTAGCCCCGTCTTTTACTTGTGCTTCTTTTAAAATATCCGTAATGCCATTACCATAATAAATATTATCTCCTAGAATTAAACAAGCAGGCGATTTATTAAGAAAGTCCTCTGCTAATAAAAACGCTTGCGCTAAACCTTCTGGTTTTGGCTGTAGTTTATATTCAAGTTTTATCCCCCACTGACTACCGTCTCCTAATAATTGTTCAAATCTATCAATATCATGAGGAGTAGAAATAATTAATATTTCCCTAATCTCAGCTAACATCAAGACTGACAACGGATAGTAAATCATCGGTTTATCATAAACTGGTAATAATTGCTTAGATATAACTTGCGTTGCGGGATGTAATCTTGTGCCGGTCCCTCCAGCTAAAATAATCCCTTTATATTTATTCATTTTTATATCCCAAAAAATTAATATGCGCCACTACGCTTTAATACTACTAATATTGTTTTAAATAAAATAACAAAGTCATACCATAATGACCAATTCTTCACATACCATACATCAAATTTCACCCTATCAATATAATCAACATCATTTCTTCCGCTAATTTGCCATAACCCTGTTATACCTGGGCGAACTAATTTATAATAATAATAGTTCTCTTTATAACGCTCTATTTCTTTGTCAATAATAGGTCTTGGCCCTACCAAACTCATTTCCCCTATTAAAACATTAAATAATTGTGGCAATTCATCTAAACTAGTAATACGCAAAAATTTTCCAATTTTAGTAACTCTAGGATCATTTTTTAATTTAAAATCATTTTCCCACTCTTTGCGAGCATTTTCATCATTTACTAATACTTTTTCCAAAATCTGTTGACTATTTGGATACATTGTTTGAAATTTAAAGCAATAAAAATGCTTACCTAGATAGCCTATTCGTTCATGTTTAAAAAAAATATTATTTTTTGTAGTAATTTTTATAATAAAAGCAATTAATATAAACATAGGTAATAACACCACTATTGCCAATGAAGATAACATAATATCCATAGCTCTTTTTATAATCCGGTTTAGCCTTCTACTAAGATTATTACTTAATCGTAAAAATAATTGTTCATTACCAAAAAAATGATTTAATTCAACCCCGTATAAAGGTAGCCCCGATAAATCAGGGATAATTGATAAAAAAGTATATTTACTCTGCAATATATTAATTTGGTTTAAATTTTGCAATAAAATACTTGAAGATACAGCAAAAATAATTTCTGTATCTGACTTACTCATTTTATTATTTAATAAATCTTCAAAACTAAGAATAGGTAATGAAAGTGTTGCAACTAAATTATCATCAATCGGTGAAGAAGGATTAATAAAACCAATAACATTATAACCTAAGAGTTTATCATTTTTTAATAAAATAAATGTTGACAATGCATTTTTACCAATTCCTACTATATATACATTTCGCTGCCATATACCTAGTTTTAATAAAAACATTTTAGTTATATAACGAAAAAAAGGCAAAATTATTAATAAAAATAACCAAAATAAGATATTAAGCCATTTAACTACTTGATGAGATATTAAAAAACTTATACCTAAATGCAATAGGGCAAATACAAAAATAGTTTTATATAATATTCGCAGCTCTTCCCAGGTAGGACGGCGTTTTACATATTGCTCTTGATACCAAAAAACTGCAATTACTAATAACCCTACTAGTTTTGCTATTCCTAATTTCTCAAAATCGACATGAGTTGGCGCATTTCTTAATACGCTTAAAGTAAATTCTGCACATAATAAGCTCGTTATTAATGCCAAAAAATCTGCACTAATTAAACTAACTCTTTGTGCTATTGATTTATTTATAAATTTTAACATTATTATCTTTTATCAAATTAAAGTTACAAAATATTCTTTATTATTTAAATTTATATGTGATTTTTTTATCATTTCTCTTCTTTTTTTACCAATTCTACCTCTATAAACTACAAAACTTGGTTTTTTTATAATCGAAAATACATGCATAATAAAATTATCAAAACCAATAAAACTTTTTACATTGGGACAATTACTTAAATTTAATATATCTTCTATAGTTGTTTTACCTCGTAAATCAATAAATTCATCAGAAGAAAACTTAACCTTTAATTTATCAATCTGCGACCCAATAAGTAAAATCTTTGCATTTTTTATTTTTGCTTCTTTTCTCACAAATGAAATAATCCGGTTTATCTTCTCATTAGTAACTAAAAAGAAACTAGAATCACAAAATGGACTCAATAAAATATATGAATCATTTTCATTTAAATTAAACCTTTTAATCACCGATTTATCATTAAATATTTCAAAATTATATTCTACATTTTCAACAGGTTTTAATTCAAATAATAAAGAAAAATGCACCAATAAATCATCTGCTATTGGCATGGTTAAATTTTTTGTAAGATTAACAAGAACAAGTGGTTTATCTATCAAATGCTCATCTAACAGTTCTACCCTGCTAATTATTAAATCATAATCTTTTAAGTTAGGATTAGCTTTTACTTTAATTCCTATTTTCTCAAAAATATTTCGCATTGATGGAATTGTTGAAACATCTACTTCATACCCGTTTAACATTAAAGTTTTTATAGTTTTAATAAAGAATATATGATCTCCAATATGCATAAACTCTTCATTATTAAAATAAAACAAAACTTTTTTTAATTTTGGAATATCACCTCTATTTATATTAAAAATATAAAAGTATGGACTTATAAATTTATTTTTATATATTATATTAAATTTTAATATGGAAAATGCTTTTTTAATATAACTTAATACATTCACAAGTTTTACCTTTAAAACATTTAAATTAAATTTTATTTAGTAAAAAACTTTTTACATCTAATTTTCTAAAACACTTTTTATTATTAATTTTACCAAATAGCTGGTAATTTTTATCAAAAATATCTTGATCCTGCCAATAAAAAACTATTTCACCCTGTGGTAAAACATGTGCAGGATTTGTTGGTCCAAAAAAACAAATTAATTTTTTATTTAGCTGTTGGCTTATCGCCAAATGCATTATGCCACAATCAGTAGTAAATATTTTTTCAGCTTTTTTTAATAAATATGCTGTTTGTTGTAAGCTAAATTTACCTGCTAAATTTAGCAAATTGGTATCTTTTATCATTTCCGTATAATAATTATAATTAATAAAATCTATGCTAGAACCAACCAATAAAACTTTATTCTTCTTAATTAAAATTTTAAGCAATTCCGCTATTTTATCAGATGGCAACATTCTTATGCCACTAGTTTCATATTCATTATTACCGCCACTATTGGTAACTACAATAAATTCAGTTAAATTATTTTCTAATAACCATTTATCTACTTCTATCCTATTTTCCGGCAATATAAAAAAATCCAAATTAATATCATCATAATTTGGTGTTGCTAATTTACTTACTAAAAGTAAATCTAAATAATATAAGGTTTGATAGCGATCTAAATCCTTATATCTTACTTTATTGGTAAGGAATATATTAGCAACAAAATCACGTACAAAGCCTATTCTCTTTCTTCCACCAATTATAAAAGCTAAAAAACTAAAATAATAATGTTTATCTAATACAAATATATAATCATAAGTATTACGAAACTTTATTAATCTTTTTAATAATATTGGCAAATATTTTAGCGTAAATAATTTACCTTCTAATCCTATTAAATTATCAATATACGGATTATTTTCAAGAATAACTTTAAAAGAATTTGCAATTAAAAAATCTAATTGACAATCAGGAAAAGATTGTTTTATCTGGCGTATTAATGGTGTTGCCATTAATATATCACCCAATGCACCTCTTTTAATTAATAGAATTTTCAATTAATTTATCCATTTTCTCAAAAATAACTTGCCAATCATATTCTTTTAAATATTCTGCCACCTCAATTTTAGGTTTCCTTTGTTCATACGCTTTTATTATGGCATTAGCAAATTCTTTTGGGCTATTTCCATAATAAGCCCAATTAGTCATACCTTTTTTTAGGCCGCCAAAACTAGTACTTGCAACACCAAGCCCACTTGCTAAATATTGGGAAAACTTTAAAGGCCGCTCAACACTTTCAACATGTTTACTATTTTTAAAAGGAATAATACCTACTGAATATTTAATAAATAACTCTGGCAATTTATTACTATCTATAGCTCCATAATATTTTATATTATCTGGCATACCTTTTTTTATTTGCAATCCATAACCAAATAAATCAAATTCCCAATCAGACAATATTTTTGCTGCATCAATTATTAATTGTTTATCAACCCAACTATCAAAAGTACCAATATATATGCATTTTTTATTCATATTAACCGTAAATTTATTTAAAAAATCCTGTAAATTTACTCCATTTGGCAAATAATGATTAATTGAAGCCATTCCTAGATGTGCTACATAATCACATAACATGTGTGAAACAGACCAAATTTGATTAAATACTCCTTTTTTAATCAATGCTTCAATATGCTTAGTTAATAATTTACTTATGCCAAAATCATAAGGATAATCCTGTAGCCGTAAAATCTTGTATTGCGCTTTTATCTTATCACTAAAGCCGCTTAAAGCACCAACTGTCGCAATTAAAATATCATATCTATCATTAAAAACCTGCTGATTCAAAATTTTTGGGAACTGCAATTGATATTGGCAAAAAGATTTATTTAATATCCATGGCGTTTTAATAATAACCTCATCCAGGTTATCTCTAACTTTAAATTTACCGCCCTTTATCCAAGCAGTAAAAAAACGCCTTCTTCTTTTCTTAGTTGAAAATAAATCAAAAATAGAACTAGCACTAGATAAATATGTCACCTCATAACCGCTTTTAGCAAAATGCATAGCTATATGGTTTATTCCTACATAAGACTTATCTAAAATAAATGATACTGAACCTAAAATTATAATTCTTTTTTTCATACGTATACTTTAAATACTCTCATCCAAGTACCAAAACTAATAAGCCGCCAAATCCAAAAATCAAATTTTCTGCTGCCATTAACTATTTCCTCAAAAATTAAAATAACTTGAGTTTTATTAAATATCCCTCCACTTGCATCAAGAGCCTCAAGTAGTTTTTGCCTAAATAAATCTTTATTATTTTTTAACCAAATTTCTTCAGGAGTTACAAATCCCAATTTAGAAATTCGATTTTTAATTTTATCAGGTAATATTCCATCTAATGAATCACGCAATATACGTTTACTAATCCCCTTATTAATCTTATAACTACTAGGCATACTATAAGCTAACTCTACTAATCTATAATCAACAAACGGTACCCGCGATTCAACAGAATGAACCATTGAGTCTCTGTCTTCCCAATGCAATAACATTGGTAAATGACTATAAATTAATTGTTTATAAGAAAGATCCTGAACATTATGTTCATTAATACTATTAGATACCATAATATTTTTAGTAAAATAATCTAATTTGTTTTTATTTATCCAATCTAATTTATATTGCTTTTTACCTAATACTTTTCCTATTAAATTTTGCAATATTCTTGGAATTAAACTAAAAATACTTTTTAATATTAAAGCTTTTAATTTAAAAGCATATATTTCCTTTAATTTTATGGCTTCTTTAATAAATTTAATAAATTTTCCTTGATGAAATAATTCATTTAAATATACTTGAAAATATAGCCCTTGATAACCTGCTAATAATTCATCTGCCCCTTGACCATCTAACATAACTTTTATATTTTTTTCTTTAACTAATTCAAAAACTGACCATTGCGCATAAATACTAGTTGAACCAAAAGGCTCATCTTGATACCAAGTAATTTTATCATTAACAGCAAATAAATTTTCTAAAGATGGCTCACAATAATAATCATTTATTTCATTTTCTTTTGCAACTTCATTTATATACTCACGCTCATCAAATTCTTTATGACTACTATAAGCTGAAAATGTAGATTGTAAACTTTTATTATTTCCCTCTTTATGTATCTGATTTATCACTGTAACAATTGCTGACGAATCTAGCCCGCCAGATAAACAAGAACCAACAGTCACATCAGAGCGTAACCTTAATTTTACAGCATCAATAAACATATTTTTAAAATCTTTACAGGCAGTTTGGTATTCATTTTTATATTTTTTTTCTTCTAAATAATACCATCTGTGTTTAAGTAATCCATTTTTTTGTAAATCACTTAAGTTTAATAAATCAATTAAAGCATATTCCCCACCCCGCAATTGTTTAACATTTACAAATAAAGTCTCCTCAGTATGATCTAATAACCCATTTACTAAAAAATCATAAGCTCTTTGATGATTAAGATTAGCTTGCCATTGAGGTAGAACTGTAAATGCTTTAATTTCTGATGCAAAATATATTCCTGTTTCATTTTGATAATAATATAAAGGTTTAACCCCAAACCTGTCTCTTGCAATAAAAACCTGCTTTCTTTTTTTACCTAAAATTAAAAAAGCAAACATGCCATTAAATTTATCTAAACATTTCTCTTGCCAATGACTATAAGCCCTTAAAATCACTTCTGTATCACTATGAGAATTAAATTTATATCCTAATGTCTCTAACTCTTGCCTAATTTCTAAATGATTATATACTTCACCATTATAAATAATCCAATAATCATCATTATCAACTGATAGTGGTTGGTGAGCACATACTGATAAATCAACAATTGATAATCTTCTATGACCAAAAGCTAATAATATTTTTTCTTCATCATATTTACTAATTTTATCCGTTGGAATATATGATAAATCACTATTAACAAACTTAGTATCTTTCCCTCCTAAAGCCAGATAACCATTAGCATTATTAATTATTAAATAACCCTCATCATCTGGACCACGATGCTTTAATTGGTTATTCATTAACTCAATATTTTTTGCATCTACTTTGTCATTAAATGTTATTATTGCAGTTATTCCACACATCTATTGAATCTCACTTGATTATAAACTTCAAAAATTCTTTTACTTACAATTTTTTGTGAAAACCTTGCATCAAAATCTTCTCTAATTATTTTTGAATCATATTTTTCATAATTATCAATCATATAACACATTTTTTCTGTTAAATCAAAAATATTCCCTACCTCACATAATAAACCATTATGCTCATTAACAATATCTTCTGGGCCTCCACATTTAGTTGCAATAATTGGTTTTCCACACGCAATTGCTTCAGCATAAACAATACCAAATGTTTCATGTCTACTAGGTAAAATAAAACAGCTACATTCATTATAATATTTTACAGCATTATCTCTACTTACATAATTTAACCATTGTATATATTGAGAAACTTTAAGCTGCTTTGCTAAAAATTTAAGGCTACCTTTTATTGCTCCATCGCCTCCAATTACTAATTTAACCTTATAGTTTAAACTAATTAATCTTGCAAAAGCATTTATTAATATATCTATGCCTTTTTGTTTTGATAGTATAGATAAACTAAAAAAAACAAATTCTTTTGCTTGAAAACTTTTAAACGGTTTAAATACATTTTCATTAACCATATTAGGAATAACTATAGGTCTTTTAAAACCAAAACTCTCAATTCTATTGGCTAAAGCATTACTGACTGCTACAACTTTATTTGCATATTTTAAGGGTAAGGATACATATTTAGTAATTAAATTATTTTTTATAAATGGGTATGATTTAAAGGGAAAGGGCGACATATGCTCTGTAATAATATAAGGGATTTTTAATTCAAAAGATAATAACATTGCCAAATAACCACTAGGATAACTTACATGGGCATGAATTATATCAATATTAGCGTCTTTAAATAATTTTACTAAACATTTAATTTTTCTAGATAAAATAAAATCTAGGCCACCAATAAATTTAGACAATTTATTGGGTAATATAATATTTTGTTTGATTATATATGTTGTTAAATTCTTATCAGTTTTTTTAAATATATTTTTTAAAAATAATATTTTCCAATATTCTTTTATTGAATAATCATGCCAATAACATACAGTAAATTTATCCTTAGGATAATACTTAGCTAAAGCAATAGCCTGTTCTTTAAAGAATATCCCCGATAATGGACTGTTCTTTGTTGGGTACCACGATGGAATAATTAATATATTCATGTTAAATCTTATAAAGAATCAATATATTATAAGCCAAAATCCCAATAATTTCAAAGCTAATAAAACCTAGTAAACCCATTAATAAATTATATTGCATTAAAAAAACAAAAAGCGCCCTAATTATTAAAAGATATACACAAAAAACTATTTGATACTTTTGTAAACCAATAACAATAAGAGCTGTACTAGTAGGGCTACTTATTAACATAATAAAAGACATTATGGTTAAATATTGAGCAAACCAGCCAGCCATTTGCCAGTTACTGCCAAATACCCAACTAAATAATGGCTGCCCCCAAAAAAATAAGCCAACACTGGGTAATATACCTAATAAAAATAATTTTTTCCAAGTATTTATTAAAAAACTTCTAGGATTATTATTTTTATAATAAAAAGTAGCAAATTCTTGATAAAAAACTTGAGCAAAAGCACTTCCAATTAACATCAGAGGTACTGTTAATACTTTATTTGCTAAAGCATATTGACCAGCAATTGCTGAACCTAATAATTTATTTAATAAAATAACTACCATTTGTGATGAAAAAGTATCCAGAAAAATACTTGGTAATTGATAAATTGGAAAACTTTTATATTTAATTATCAGTGATCTAGAATTACTATTTATTATATTTAAAGCTTTATTTAAAAAACCTCTAGAAGTTAAATATACACTATAAATCATTGCTATACAATTTGCAATAAATAAACCTAAAATACTAAGTTTTAAAAATCCTGCAACTAATTGAATGCTTGCTAAAACTAAACTAGATTTAATCTGGCGCTTTGATAATAAAGAAAATTGTTTAAATCTAGTATTCAAACTTATAAAAACATTACTTACCGCAACAGAAAAAGCCCATAGTGGAATAATAATAAAATAATACCATTCTAACTTTATACCAAATAATTTTTGCCAAAGACCTGGAATAAACATTAATAATAATAATATTAAAAAACTAAAAAGTGTAATAAATTTACACGATAAAATTACTATAGAAAAAGCATCATCCTCATTTTCTACTAATACAATCGCTCTGTCATAACATAATGCTGCTACTGTCGCAAAAACAACTATAACCGATTGAACTGTTGAATATAAACCATATTCTATAGGAGTAAATAACCTAGTTAACAAAGGCTGTGTTAAAAAAGCTATTATTTGGGCTATAGTTGTTCCTGTCATTAACTTAATAACATTTTTATTAAATTCTGAGTATTTTTTTAAATTATTAAGCATAAATTTGGATTCTCCTATAGCCTCCAAATATTGTAACCTCTTGCTATTATTTCTTTTTTAGGTAAAATTGATTTTACATCTAAAATAACCCCTTTAGGGGTTACCTTAGCTAATAATTTATCTAAATCAATTTTTTTAAAAACCTCATGGGCAACAGCTACAATTAAAAGAGGTACAGATGGCAATTTATCAAAATCAATAAAATCAATTTTATATTCATGCTTTGCTTCATACATATCGGCAACTGGATCACAAGTAAATACTTTACCATTATAATCTTCTAACTCACGAATTAAATCAATTACCTTAGTATTTCTCACATCAGGACAATCTTCTTTAAAAGTAAAACCTAACACTATAGCCTGCAAATTTTGCATATTAAAGCCTTTTTTTATTAAAAGCTTAATACCTTTACGGGCAATAAAACGCCCCATATTGTCATTAATGCGCCGCCCTGATTGAATAACTTGAGGAATGTAACCCATTTTTTCTGCTTTATAGGTTAAATAATAAGGGTCGACTCCAATACAATGCCCTCCTACTAAGCCTGGTTTAAAGGGCAAAAAATTCCATTTGGTACCTGCAGCATTTAATACTTCATTAGTATCAATTTCCATTCTATCAAAAATTATTGCTAATTCATTCATCAAAGCAATATTTAAATCACGTTGAGTATTTTCAATAACTTTTGCCGCTTCTGCTACTTTTATTGATTCAACTTTAAAAACTCCAGCTGTAATTACGCTGCCATATACTTTTGCTATTATATCTAAGGTATTTTCATCACTACCTGAGACTAATTTTTTAATTGAAGTAAACGAACGCTCCTTATCTCCAGGATTTATTCGTTCAGGTGAATAACCAACTGTAAAATCTTCTTTATATTTTAAACCCGATTCTTTCTCTAATATTGGCACACAAATTTCCTCAGTTACCCCAGGATAAACAGTTGATTCATAAACTACAATATCACCTTTTTTTAAAGCCTTTGCAACTGTTGCTGAAGCTTTTTCTAAAGGAATTAGATCCGGAACATGTGCATCATCAACAGGAGTAGGAACAGCTACAATAAAAAAATCTGCTTTTTTTAACTCATTTATATCATTCGTAAAATTAACTTTAGAATCTAATAATTCTTTAGATGTTACCTCTTTTGTTCTATCAATGCCTTTTTTTAACTCTAAATACGTTCTTTGTTTATATCAAAACCAATACAACTATGTTTATGGCTAAAGGCAATAGCTGCTGGTAAGCCAACATAACCCAAGCCAACTAATGATACTATCCGTTCGCCCATTTTAAATGTTCCTTAAAAATCTAGAGGCAAGCTTATTTTTTTTCCATCTCTTGCTGATAAATAAATTGCAACTAATAGTTCTAATGATTTTAAACCATCTCGCCCATCAGTTTCTGCTTCTTCTAATCCCTGCAAAGTTTTAATTATGTTTTCATAATACAAAGTATGCCCATATCCATATACTGATTTAGTATCATAACTAGCATTTCTTATCTCTTCGTCTTTTTTTGTTTTATCTTTAAATTCCCAATGTTCGATTTTATTAACAGCCACCCCGCCAATTCTAACAGTTCCATTTTCACCAATAACTGTTATTGAACCCTCAAAATTTTGCGGGTAAGTAAGCATTGATACATTCATAGTTCCTAATGCTCCATTGCGCCATCTTAACGCTACTACCCCAGTATCTTCAACATCTATTTGTCTAGCTAGAGTAGCAGTATAACTTTGCACTGATTCAACAGGACCAATAAGCCATCCTAATAAATCTACATAATGTGATGCTTGATTCATAAAAGCACCACCATCAAACTCCCAAGTTCCTCTCCATTTTGCTAAATTATAATACTCTTGCGGACGCGTCCAAAATACATTACAAGTAACATTATATATCCTACCAAACCGCCCTTTATCTATAGCTTCTTTAAGCAATTGAATTGTAGTATTACGTCTATTTTGTTTAACTACAAATAGCCTAACTCCTGCCCTATCACACGCATTAACCATTTTAATACCATCATGCCAACGAGTCGCCATAGGTTTTTC
>CALMTA010000150.1 GCA_937872505.1 uncultured Neisseriaceae bacterium
GACATCGCCCTTTCACGGCGGTAACAGGGGGTCGAATCCCCTTGGGGGCGCCCCTAAAATGGGGGGTGTTAGCTCAGTCGGTAGGGCAGCTGGCTTTTAACCAGTTGGTCGCAGGTTCGAGTCCCGCACAACCCACCATTCTCTTGATTGGATAGCTATGAAAATTAAACAAAGTTCTACTATAACAATATTAGGTTTAATTATCACAAATTCTTTTGCTATCAGTCAAATTGACCTATTAAATGCCCAATATAATTATCAGGTAGTATCTAAACAAAATGAACAAATAAAAAGCAAATATTTAGAAACTGAAAATTTGGCAAAACAAGCTGAAAGTGATTTAA
Source organism: uncultured Neisseriaceae bacterium (assembly GCA_937872505.1). GTDB lineage: Bacteria > Pseudomonadota > Gammaproteobacteria > Burkholderiales > UBA11063 > Aquella. The sequence goes on from CALMTA010000150.1 coordinate 345, forward strand.
ATATTGCACAAAAAAATTTTCAAGAAACCCAAGCACAACTTAAAACTATAAAACAAGAATTTGATAAATCACAACAAAAGTTAAATACTGCCGCTAATTCAGTTGATGATGTATGGAATCAATTAAACCATCCTAATTCAACTAATATTAATAAACCATAATCGGCTACTTATAACTAACCTCTAATATTTCAATTAAATCGTCCCCTTTTGGTAAGTGAAGTAAAAAACTATCGCCCACAGTTTTATTTAACAATAAACGAGATAAAGGAGATTTCCAGCTAATATGATTTAATGCAGTATTAACTTCATCTTGCCCCACAATTTTTATCACTTGCTCTATTGAATTATTCCGTAAAATCGTAACAGTAGCACCAAAAAAAATTTTTTCACTGCCCATATGTACTTTTGGATCAATTACCTCTGCTGTTTCAAGTTTTTTAGTAAGTAGATATATTTTTTTGTCTATTTCTCTTAGTTGCTTTTTACCATAAATATAATCTCCATTTTCTGATCTGTCACCATTACCAGCTGCCCATGTGATTGTATTTACTAATATTGGGCGAGATTTTGTAACTAAATCATGTAATTCCTCTTTTATTTGCTTATAACCTTCTATAGTAATATAGTTTTTTTGCTCCATGCTAATTTTTCCACATTAATATGTATTTGAATGTCATTAATAACTAGTATAATAGTGGGTATATTATAACAGATTTTTATTCGGGTTTTAATATGGTAAAAACTAAATTAGCCTATGAATGCTCTGAATGTGGAGAAGTCCATAGTAAATGGCAAGGAAAGTGTAATAGTTGCGGCACATGGAGCACTTTAATTGAAACTATACAAAATACTGCTCCTTCAAGCAGTAACCAACGTTTTCAATCTCTAACTCAAAACTCTTTAGTAGTAGACCTATCACATATTAAGGCTACAGATATTAGCCGAATATCTACTAAAATGGAAGAATTAGATCGTGTTTTAGGTGGCGGAATTGCTATTGGTTCAGTGATCTTATTAGGGGGAGATCCAGGAATCGGAAAATCAACAATTCTTTTACAAACTTTAAATCAATTGGCTCAATCAAATAAAGTTTTATATATAACGGGGGAAGAAAGTATTCAGCAAGTTGCCCTAAGAGCAAATCGTTTAGGCATTGCTAATAATACCAACTTACGATTAATGGCTGAAATTGATCTTAATAGTATTATTAACGCTATTAATCAAGAAACCCCTTTAACTGTTGTTATAGATTCAATCCAAACGATGTATAGCAATTTACTTCAATCAGCCCCTGGCTCTGTAGCGCAAGTTAAAGAATGCGCCAGTATCTTAACAAGAATTGCTAAACAAAAACAGATAACTATAATTATGGTAGGTCATGTAACTAAAGACGGTAGTATTGCCGGTCCTAGGGTTTTAGAACATATAGTAGATACAGTTTTATATTTTGAGGGTGAAGCACACTCTAATTTTAGAATGATTAGAAGCGTTAAAAACCGTTTTGGTGCAGTAAATGAATTAGGCGTATTTATAATGACGGAAAAAGGTTTAAAAAAAATTAATAACCCTTCAGCTATATTTCTTTCCTCATTCCGCCATAAAACTCCTGGTAGCAGTATTCTAATTACACAAGAAG
>CALMTA010000151.1 GCA_937872505.1 uncultured Neisseriaceae bacterium
TTGTAGTATCAAACGCAGCCAAATAAACACCAATACCCCAACAAAAGAAAACATCGTTTTTATCTAATTTTGTTTCGGTTGGCATTGTTTGTCCTGAATTTCCTTGCAGAATATCAAATTGATACAATGATTTAGAATTTACTAACTTTTGCTCAACACGAATCATACCAGGTTCGATAATTGATGTTTTTGCAAGTTCTTGTTTTAAAAATTCTTTTAATTGTTGTGCGCCTTTCGGCAATGTAGCTGAGTACATAATTTTATTTAATTAATTTTAAGTTACTAATTTTACATTACTTCACCGATTTCTTTGCTTTCTTCATCACCCATGATAATTTCATCACCCATGATTTCATCACCAGTAATATAAGGATTCAAGCTATAAGTATCAGCACCTTCAACGGTGTATTCATCACCATCAATTTCACCAACATATTCAGTTGAATCAGTTTCACCAATTCCAATGCCTGAAAGTGCATTCGGAGCTAATTTAGCGGCTAATTCACCAGCAGAATCAGAAATCATACCATCCGCAAAATTTTCTAATTTTGGCATGTAAGCACTAAGAAGTCCACCAGCAGCAATTTTAATTGCAGGGAAAGCATACGCAGGCAATGAAGTAATTTTGGATCCTACAAATTTTGTAGCTGCCCGAGATGCAATAGCACCAGCACCCAAATATAATGATTTCATTGCGGCTTTTTTAAGATCAATTTTTTTCTTAGCCATGTTTATTTGCTTTTTCTAGCACCTCCAGATTTAAGTTTTTGAGCTTCACTCATTAATTTTTCTTTTTCTTTCATGTCTTTATCAACTTGTGAGTTGAAATTTACAACCGCTTTACATCGTTCTAAGTACCTTTTCCACGTGAACAAACTAGCTGTTCTTTTTGGGCTTTTTGGAAAGGATTTATATTTGCCCCGCTTTTTAGCCATTTTTTTATTAATAAGTTAAAGTTACAATTTTTATGACCATCCTTTTGATGTTTGTCCATTTGCTCTACCACCAGTTTTATCAATTTCATCAGTGGTATCAGCACTCAAATCATCAGGACTAGTATTTGTTTCGTTTTTGAGATCTGGAAAATAATTTTCTGTGTTTGGTTGCATACTTCCATTATTTTCTCTTATTGTTTCGCCTGGATCTTGCATAAATCCAGATGGTTGATTTTTAATTTCGTTTGCTAACTGATTAGCTTCATTTGGACTTAATTCACTCGTTTCAAAATCAGACGGATTTGGCATGTCATTTTCATTTACTTTATCGTCTCCCTCTCCCTCTGGTTTTTTCTTAAATACTTTCATTAATTGACCCAGAAGTTTCATAACTGCATTAATAATCGGACCAGCTGCCATAATTAACGGAGCAATACCAATTCCAGAACCAGAAATTTTGACCATATTTGAAAGTAAACTTTCGGGACTTTTGCCAAATTTTTTCATAATTCCGTTTCTGACAATTCCCATAAAATGACTTTCTTTCATTCCAATTACTTTTACAATGAAATTTTTAAGTCTTTCAGCTTTTTTTCTTTTCCTAGATGCTTTAGCAGGTAATTTTGAAATAACTTTAGGGTCTGTAATAAACAGATACAAAAAGAAAGGACTTGATTTCGGTAAAAGTACTTCAAGTACAGCTTTTGCAGTCATTCTCATTGGTAGAGTTGCAAATTTGGCAAATGCTTTTAATCCTTTTTTAGCTGTTTCACCAACTTTTTTCAAAAATTTTGTTCCTGCTGTTTTCAATTTTGCAAATACTTTTTTTCTTTTTGCTTTACGATCAGCACGACTTTTGGCTCGATCTTTTCTACTTTTTTTTACTTTGGATCTTTTGCCACTAATAGAACCAATTTGTTCAGTATGTGCTGAAATATTGTAAACACCTCTTTCAACATCTTCAATTACATAACCAATCATTTCAGGCTGTCCACGATCTAATTCTAAAAAAGCGTCTGCCAAAACTTCAATTCTATTCTGATATTGTTGGCATTTCAAACATCCAATTCCACGCATGCCAGCTACAATATCTTGCTCTAATTCAGCTCGATGTTTAGCAATTGCAACACTTAATTTACCTTCTGACATGGTATCAATGGAACCAATTTTAAATTTTTTTCTACTTGCAACAAAATCAACAGCATTTTCAAATGGTGTTTGTTCAGAAAATCTTAAAACTTTATCAAATTTAGATCCTCTTTTTACTTTACCAACTTTTCTAATGGCTGCTGCTGTTAATTTGGCGGGAGCCATTAATGGCATTGTGGCAAACTTATGAATTTTTTTAAGTACTTCAATTCCTTTTCTTTTTCCTGGATTACGTCTTCTTTTACCACTAATACCAGATAATGAAATTATTTCAGGCATATAATCAATTTTATGTTTGTACGGTTTCTCAATAAATGGTTCATTTAGACAAGCGTCTAAAATATATTCAGAATTTCCATTTCCATGAACTACTAAATACACATGAGTTGGTATTTTTGAATCAGAAAAAGAAACAAATCTGTAAGAATATGGAATGCCTAAACTTTTGAAAATCGAAGCTGCAAAAATTGAATAAGATTTGCAATCAGCAAATTTGTCAAAATATGTTTTTTGAGGGCTTTTTACAAATTGATAACCAAATGGATCTATTTTATAGGCAATCTGATTTTTAATAAAATACCATACTAGTGATACTTTATATTTTAAATCACCTTTGAATAATTTTGCAAACTGTTTATTTAACATCAAATCATTATTAGAATCCATATCTATAATGGTTCTCATAATGTCGTTTGTATTTCCATTCGGAAAATTTACAGTCTTTTCATTATTTGGTTTATTTATCAAAAATTTTGCTTTAAAAATTATTGAATCAACATCACTTTTTTTGCATCCAATATAACCAGTAGTCAATTTCATGATTTGAATAAGTTAATGATTCTATCAATATACGATTTATATTCAGCAGGAATTTCAATTTTAACCGTTTCTTTGTGGTTAATTGTCATTCCACCATATCCAATTGTCGCATCAATCACTAGTTCACCAGCTTTTTTTGCTGCAATTGCTTCTGTAATTGCTAATGCTGTTTGTAAATTTTGAATTCTAATAGGTATCTTAAATACTACATTTCCTGGATTTGATTCATTTCCACCTGGAATAAAAACAGTAGTTCCAGCCTGACTTACATCTTGAATATCAATTTTAGATATTAGTTTGCCATACCAAAAAACATCAGCTTTAAGAAAATTAAATTTTACTTGCTCTTTATTTTTATTAATAGCAACCATTTTAAGGTTAAAAACTAATTCTTTCAAATTTGTTTTTTTGGTATCAATTCCTACATCAATATATTTCCAAATTAAATTTTGCAAGGTCTTTGCAGACCCCGCAAGTTTAGCAATCAAAAGAATAAGTCCAGTCCCTAGAATAATTTCCATACACAAAATTACATATTTTTTCAATTTGTCAATATTTTTTTGATTTTTTTTTTAAAATAATATTTATGAATGGTATTTAGATATTTATTTTGATTTATTTTGAATTATTTTTGAATTATTTTTGAAAAAAAGTATCAAAAAACGCCGTTTTTAGCATGTTTAAACACTTTTTTTATATGAAACTGTCTGTTTTTTTTTGCCTACTACAACCAACTACAAAAAAACTACAAAAAACCCCCTCAAAATGCTCAATTCTATATATTTTATTTGTAGTTATGTAGTAGGCAAAAATGTAAAAAATATTTCAAAAATAAATTTGAACGTTAAATTATGAAATTTATAAAAAAAAAAAATAAAAAGTAAAAGTTACAAATTTGCCTACTACAAAACTACATACTACAAATGATTAATATAACATGGAATCAACGTTTTTGTGTAGTTGGTTGTAGTAGGCAAATGACTGTTTTTAAGATACAAAATATTTCAAATTATAAATTTGTTAAAATTTATAGGTTATCAACACATAAATGAAAAAACAAAAATAAATGTTAATAACTTAGTTTGTGTTGATAACTACAAATAACATACATTTGCAATTCAATTTTAAATCAAATGAGTAATTATTTCGACAGTCTCACTTCGGAAGAAAGAGACGAAATTAGAAGTAGAAAACCCAAAATGTCAAATAGAGAAAAAACACTAAAGCGTATAAAAGAGATTATCGCTGATTTAGAACAGATTCAGTCAAACATTTATACAGTTATACGTGATGACAAAAGCGATCTTAATAATATTGAGGTTTGCGCTTTTCGTTTTAGCCCAATATTAAGCGTTTATTGATTATGAATTATTTTTTTGATAATGGCAAAATAGAAGTTGCGACTGATGGCATAACAGTAGGTTATCTTAGTGATGCTACGACATTGACAGACAATCTAATCAACGTTCATTTATCTGATTTAAAACAAACATTTGATAAATTAGGTGAGAATGTTTTTTTTAAATTTTCTTACTGGTATCCTCCATTGAGTAAGTCGCAACTAAAAGAGGTTATAGAATTTATGGATATGTATATTGAAACGCTCCCAAATGTGATATATAGGCGTGGAAAGTATGATGTATTTATATTTGACAAACATTGTGAGTTGTTTATAAGTGAAAAATACATTCATTCAATAGATTCACTATTATCTGAGGTAGAGGCTGAAGAACACATAAAGTTAGCAGCAGAAACGTTTGATTTTAATTACCATGAGTAATATCGCTTAATATTGAGGTTTGCGCCATTGATGAAACTGCATTTGACTTAAGCACTGTAATTTATAAACTTGAAAATATATGAATGAATTTTGTTTTTCGCATTATTCAATTTATGAGTTAATCCAGGATCTTGATTTGCAGGATCATATTTTGGACAATAATTACATAAAAATCTCAATTATAGATAATTATTTAACAACTGAGAATTATTTTATAGTTGTTAATTTA
>CALMTA010000152.1 GCA_937872505.1 uncultured Neisseriaceae bacterium
TGATTTTTTACATAGGTTACCTTTTTATGGTAGAGCAGTTCTTTGTTATGAAGATGAAAGAACTAGATCAATTATTCCTTATGTAGGTAGACCAATTATAACTTATGGTTTTAGTAGTGAATGTGATATTTATGCTAAAGATATAAAAAGTGATGATTGTAAAATGGAATTTACTGTACATATAAAAAGTAACAAAAAGAGTTATCCCATTACCTTAAATCTACCAGGAATACATAATGTTTTAAATTCTTTAGCAGTAATAGCTGTTGCCTTAGAGTGTGAAGGTAGTATGGAGCAAATAGCAATAGGGTTAAAACTGTTTCACGGAGTAGGCAGACGTTGTCAAAGGTATCCGGATATTAAGGTTAATGGAGTTAGTGCGGTATTAATTGATGATTATGGTCATCATCCGTCCGAATTAAAAGCAACTATTAGTGCATTAAGAGGTGCTTTTCCTAATAAACGAATGGTATTATTATTCCAGCCACATAGATATACAAGGACGAGGGACTTATTTGATGATTTTGTATCAATATTAAGCTCTGTTGATTTACCAATTATTTTAGAAATTTATTCAGCAGGAGAGAAGCAAATTCCGCATGTTAATGGCAATATTTTAGCAAATGCTGTTAGGCTTCATGGACATGAAAATGTTTTATTTGCATCAGATTTAGAAGATGCGAAGCAAAAATTATTTAGCGTTTTAAAGGATAATGATTTAGTAGTCACCATGGGAGCTGGCAGTGTAGGTAAATTACCACAAATGTTATTATCGTGATTTAATAATTTAGGATAAAGGTAATGAATTATAAAGAAAAATACGGTAAAGTAGCCGTAATAATGGGCGGTACTTCACCAGAGCGAGAAATTTCTTTAATTAGTGGTCAGGGAATGTTAGAAGCATATTTGCGTCTTGGGGTTGACGCATATAAATTTGATCCAGCAGAGAAGTCTATTTGTGAATTAAAAAATATGGGGTTTGATAGAGCTGTTTTGGCTATGCATGGCAAGGGTGGCGAAGATGGAACATTGCAAGGTGCTTTAGAATACTTAAAAATCCCTTATTCTGGTTCGGGAGTTATGGCTAGTAGTATAGCGATGGATAAACATAGAACTAAATTAATTTGGCAGGCTTTAGGATTACCTGTTGCAAAATGGCAACATTTAACAGAAAAAGATTATAGAGCGGGAAATTTTAAATTACAATTAGAGTTACCTGTAATTATTAAGCCAGCTCGTGAGGGTTCTACAATTGGCATAACTAAACTTTATACATTAGATAAATTAGAAGCGGCAATTGAATTAGCTTTTAAAAGTGATACAGCTCTTTTGATAGAAAAGTTGATTATAGGAGATGAATTTACAGCTACAATTTTTAATAATAAAGTTTATCCCATAGTAAAAATTGAAGCACCTAATAAAGATTATGACTATAAAAACAAATATTTTACTGATGATACTAAATATATTTGCCCTTGGAATTTTGCTAAATTGCAAAACGAGGTAGAAAAATCAGCTTTAGAGTGTTACTTGGCAGTTGGTGCAAATGGTATTGCAAGAATTGACTTTATGATGGATAAAAATGAGTGTATTTATTTTTTAGAGATAAATACGCTACCAGGTATGACAGGTCATAGTTTAGTACCTATGGCATTTAAAGCAGTAGGAGTTAGTTATGATGAATTATGCTTATATATTTTAGATGAGGCATCCTGTGGCAAATAAAGGTAGTGATTCTGATTATAAGGTAAATATTTTTGATAATATTAAATTTTTAAATAGATTATCTTATCTTATAGGAATTTTAGCTATATTTATTGTGCTTTTTAGTTGTTTTGATTATGTTGCAGAAAATTGGTTTAGAGTTGAAAAAATAATAATTGAAGGTGATTTTAAAAATATAACTCCACAGCAATTAACTAATTTAGCAAAAAACCAGCTGCATGGAACGTTGTTTACACTTGATATAGATGATTTACAAAAAAAATTTAAGTATATACCGTGGGTTAAGCAAGTAATAGTTTCCCGTAAATTTCCAGATACAATTGTTATTTATGCTATTGAATATGTGGTTTTAGGTAAATTTGGTAATAATAGTGTTTTGTCAGTTGATGGAAAAATAATCCCTGCATTAAGTAATAATCCAAATTTACCAGTTTTTTATTCAGATGATATGCAAACGCAAGTGTTAATTGATAATTATAATTTGTTATTACCAATATTAAATAAGCATAAAGTTAGTTTAAAAAAAATGTATTTAATTGAAGGCAATATTCTTAAATTAAATTTATCTAATAATTTACAAATTACAAT
>CALMTA010000153.1 GCA_937872505.1 uncultured Neisseriaceae bacterium
ATAGAAATTCCTAAAAACTCCAATTACTATAAACCATCTCCTAATAAAACATTTTCTAATATACCGCCAGAATATGTGCCGCCTAAAAATTTAGATTTAAGACCTAAGCAATTATCAAATACTCCAAGTGAAGGAAAAAGAGCTGTTTATAAAAATGAACTTTTTAAAGATAATCATCCTTTAATAAATCCTGACGAAAAGTTATCAAACAAATTGATAGAATCAAAAGCAGGTTATGCTAATTATCTTTATAAAAAAGATATTTATAATAGTAAACCAGCTAAAAGAGGTTGGAATTTTTTAAAAGAAAATAATAAACCTACTGGTTTTATTAGAAATTATAATTTTGACGATTATGTTAACTATTATAAAAATACTCCAAGTTTTCCTGAAGGAAATAATCAAATACCAAATATGCGCTTACAAAAAAGAAATCCTGCGAGAGTTAATTTAAAGTTAAAAGACAAAGATAGCAAAGTTAGAAAAGGTATAGATATAGAAAATAAATCAAATCTACCTTTTAGAAGTTGGGATATTTACGATTAAAACTTAATTAAAAATATGCAATATAAAAAATATACAAACCGTAAATTTCAAAATTAAATTTAAAAGTATTACCTTTGTTTTATAAAATTAACAAATAAAATATAAATTAAATATAAACATTATATAAAATGGCTAATAAATTAACTAGCATAGATGTAAAATCTTTAAATAAAAAAGATGCTGTTTCACCAAAAGAAACTAAAGTAGTTAAAGAAGAAATTAAAGTTAAAGAAACTTCTAAAGAAGAAAAGGAAGATAAAAAAGAAATTTCCACAACTAAAAGAATATCTGACAAAGTAGAAGATGTTTTAAATAAATTCATTGATAAAGAAACAGAAACCATGATGATGTACACATGGTGTTGTACTATATGTGATTTAAAAGATGAATTAAGCGGTAGAAACTTTTATATGTGGTCTACTGATGATTGTAAATGGAATATTAAAAAACTATATAAATATTTAGCATCAAGATATGCTGATATTAAAAAAAGAAATTTATCTTTGCCTTCTTTAGCTTACAGTGATTATGAAGAAAAAGAAGATTTATTAAAATTCATGTGTAAACATACAGAAGGAATTACAGATGAATATAATAAAATGGCTAAAAGCTTAATTGATGAAGGAGATATGATTTCCTACAATTTAGTATCTTGTGTATTAGATTGTCAATTAAGAAGAGAAAAAGAAATTACTAAAGCATTAAAAGAAATGAGTTATCCTGAAAAATCAGTAACTATTTCTATAGAAAGTTCTCGTGGAGGTAATGACATTATTGTTAAAACAAATAGTTCTGATTTAGGACCAAAATTCTAATAATTAAATATAAATATATATGGAATACAAATGTTATTCTTGTGCTAAGAAAAACCAGCGTGTAAAAGCAGGAATGGGTACAAATAATTTGGGACCTAAAACGAAGTTTCAAATAGAACAAGCTGCTAATGCTGGTACTAATCAAATTCCTTTTTTTGGTCAAGCTATTACTAATGGTTTAGGAAATGCCTCAGTAGCTATGTCAACTCCACCTCCTCATGGAACTATACAAAATAGTAGATATGCTAAATCAGGAGGAAATTTTTGGAGAAAAATTGGAGGATTTGCTAAAGATT
>CALMTA010000154.1 GCA_937872505.1 uncultured Neisseriaceae bacterium
CAGAAGTAGAACTTTTAGATATCTATCAACAAGATAAAAATTGGCAAGAGGCAATTGATACTGCTAAAAGATTAGCAACTTCTGATTATAGCTTCCATACTGAAGTAGCTCAATTTAAATGTGAATTAGCTCAAGAGTCTTTAATTAAATCAGATGATAATCAAGCACTAAATCACATAAATAATGCACTAGAAATTAATCGTAAATGTGTAAGAGCTAATATTTTATTGGGTGAATTATATTTCAATAAAGAAGACTATGATAATGCTCTAAAAACATGGCAATTAATTGAAAAACAAAATTATTTATATTTACCAATGGTAATTAACAAAATTTTTGAAGTTTACTTACGATTAAATAAAATTAAAGAAGGGTTAACTCTAATAAAAGGATATGCAAGTTTATATCCTGAATTAAATCTATGTAACAATATTTATCAAATTTTATTGCAATATGATACACCTGAAACAACCCTAGAATATTTGCGTTTTGCTTTAAAAAATAATCCTAACTCCAAAGTTGCAGCAAGATTAATTGAATTATATATGGATAAATTAAAAAGTAATTTATTAGCTGACGCTAAACCTGACATCACTTTGATTAAAGAATTACTCTTAAAATATAATGAAAAACTATCTAGTTACCGTTGCGGCAGATGTAATTTTAAGTCAAAAACCTTTTTTTGGCAATGCCCTGCTTGTTATGAATGGGAAAGCATCAATCCAAATGATGTAGAATTTTAATATGAACCCTTTAATTATAAACAACTATAATCATTTTGAATCACCTATAATAGTTGCTCTTGATTTTGATAATGAGCTTGAAGTTACAATATTTATTAGTCAAATTGAGCCAAATTCATGTAAATTAAAAATTGGTAAAGAACTTTTTACTACTTGTGGTCCTAAATTGGTTGAAAAGCTAGTAGTTTCTGGCTTTGATATATTTCTTGATCTTAAATATCACGATATTCCTAACACCGTATATAAAGCTTGTAGAGCTGCGGCAAATTTAGGTGTTTGGATGCTAAATGTTCATGCTAGTGGTGGTGAAGAGATGCTTAATAGGGCTAAGGAAGCTATAATCGAAGCAAAACATAAACCTTTATTAATAGCGGTTACACTTTTAACTAGTATGGATCACGAACAGTTAAAAAAAGTTGGGGTTAGTGTAAATTTAAATGATTATATTTTAAATTTAGCTAATTTATCTTATAAATGTGGGCTAGATGGCGTAGTTTGCTCTGCATTAGATGCACCTCTTATAAAAAACCACTTAGCTAAAGATTTTTTAGTTGTTTCGCCAGGAATACGTATTAATAATTTAGAAGACGACCAAAAAAGAATAATGACACCTATAAATGCTATAAAAAATGGGGTTGATTATTTAGTGATTGGTCGCCCTATTACTAAAGCTATAAAACCTAATGAAGTAATTCAACAAATATTATCAGAAATTAATCAAACAAAAAGGGCTAAATTACATGAATAATTTATTTTCAGTAAGTAAATTAATTCATACATTTAGATTATTAATTGCAATATCAATTAGTTTAATAATTAATACTTTATATAAAAATCCCTTTAGTATATGGATATTAATTACTATAATAGTAATTATGTTTGATCAAAGTAATATTGGTGGGGTGGTACAAAAATCAAAATTACGAACAATTGCTACCATAAGTGCCTCAATTTTTAGTGCTATTATTATTTTATTATTTAATGATAATATTCATATAAACTATATAGCTGCTTTAATTGCAACATTCATATATTCAACTTTATATATGGATACTAATAAAAACTATATTGGTCAACTTGGAATTGTAACAATATGTATCATTTTAATTGAGCCTCATAATGGGATACTAAATTCTTTAATTAGACCGATGAATATTCTTATTGGGGTTATGATATCAATAATAGTAATGCGTTTAATTTTTCCTAAATACGCTAAAGTACAAATGGAACAATTAATTCATACTGTAATTAAAGATATTGAAAAAGAACTCCTTAATTTATCTAATAACAAAGATAAAGCTAGCATAACAGAAGATTACACTAAACATGAAAATAATTTCATGAGTAATATAATTAAATTTAATAGGTTAATTGATGAACTCAGCGCAGAACCGAAAAATAATAAATATTATGTATTTTATAAAGAAATTTATATGCATTTACGACGTATTTATCGTTTAATAACAATAATGTACTATAATCAAATGGATAATAATTATATCAATTTACCCATAATTGTAGACCATTTAAAAATAATTGCTAATTCTCTAAATAATATTCTAGTGGAAAAAAAAGATAATTTGTATAGTAATATAAAAACTATTGATGTAGGTTTAGAAGAAATAAGAAACCATTCAATTTCTAAATCATATTATATACGAAGTAAATCAATTAAATGAAATTATTCACAAATTAACTTTAGATACTCAAGAATCAGCTGACTAATTAATAAAAGGAAATATTTTATGACTATAAACGCAAAAATAATTGAACAAATAAAGAATGATTTAGGCGCCTATAAAATTCTTGTTGTTGGTGATGTTATGCTTGATAGATATTGGTTTGGTGATGTAAATAGAATTTCTCCAGAAGCTCCAGTTCCTATAGCTAGAATACATAAAACTGAAGAAAGACCTGGAGGAGCAGCAAATGTTGCACTTAATATTGCTAGTTTAGGCGGGAATGTTACCCTTTTATCAGTTGTAGGCAATGATGAACCAGCGAAAACCTTAAAAAATATTCTAAATAAAGCAAATATTAAGGTAGTTTTTAAAAAAGATAATAGTATATCTACTATTATAAAATTACGCGTAATGGCTAAAAACCAACAATTAATACGTATTGATTTTGAAGAAAATCCTTCGCATGAAATTTTAAATGAAATATTAGATGAATTTGAAAATATTATTAAAGATTATGAAATAATTATTTTATCTGATTATGGTAAAGGTGGTTTAAAACATATTGAAAAATTAATTCATATTGCTAAAGCTCATAAAAAACGTATATTAGTTGACCCTAAAGGCTTTGATTATCAAAAATACTCTGGAGCAACTATTATTACTCCAAATAAAACAGAATTACAACATGCTATCGGGTTTTGGAAAAATGAACAAGAATTAGTTAAAAAGGTTTTAGCATTTAAAAATAAATTAAAACTAGATTATATACTTCTTACCCGCAGTGAAGAAGGAATGTCATTATTTATAAATGAAAAAATTAAAAACTATCCTGCAAAAGCTCAAGAAGTATATGATGTCTCAGGTGCTGGCGATACTGTTATAGCAACACTTGGTCTTATGCTTGCTAATAATATATCTATTGAAGATTCTGTGATGCTTGCAAACTTTGCAGCAGGTATTGTGGTAGGTAAACTGGGAACAGCAACTGTTACAAAAAATGAATTATTAAATGCATTATAAATTTTTATACTGACTTTATGAAATTAAGTATATTTTCTTTATTTTCTTCATACCATTTAATACCTAGTTTTTGCAATTCGTTTAAATTTTTTGCAGATATGTTATCTAAATCTATACTCGCTTTTTCTAAATATCCATCAATTCTTAAATAATTACCCCCTAATAACAGCCTGCATTGGTATTGAGCCATTGAAGAATCTCCTATTAAAAAATCTTAAATTAAACTTGGTGTTCG
>CALMTA010000155.1 GCA_937872505.1 uncultured Neisseriaceae bacterium
TGATAGTATAATGTATTTTATGCGAAAGTAGGACATCGCCAAGCTTCTTTTTTATTTATATTCCTTTTTATAAAGCTCTAGAATGTTATTCCTGTATAGTTTAGAAATAACATTCTAGAGCTTTATTTTTTTAGGCTCAAAATATTAATGCAAAAATATAATGAACGTGCTATTTTACTAATGGGGCCGACTGCAACTGGTAAAACTGAATTAGTTTTAAAATTAGCAGATTATTATCCCATTGAAATTATTAGTGTTGATTCAGCGTTAATATATAAAAATATGGATATTGGTACAGCTAAACCTACATATGAAGAACTTGTTAAAGTCCCCCATCATCTTATTGATATTATTTCTCCACTAGAATCTTATTCAGTAGCTAAATTTATAAAGGAGGCTATTAATTTGATTAAGCAAATTAATAATAGGGGGCATTTACCTGTTTTAGTGGGTGGAACAATGATGTATTTTAATGCCTTTATAAATGGTATTTCTAAACTTCCAGATTCTAATAATGATATTAGGCAGTTATTAGAAAAAATGGCAGATATGCATGGTTGGGAATTTTTGTATAACAAATTACTCGCAATAGATAGTGAAACTAAAATTGAACCTACAGATAAACAAAGAATTATTAGAAATTTAGAGGTATATCATTTAACAGGAAAACCACTTAGTCAATTACAGTTAGAGAATAAAGAATTTTTAACAAAGCATATTAATTTTTTACCATTAGCTATTATTCCTCATGATAGAGAAATTTTACATAAAAGAATTTCTACTCGATTTGATAATATGATTGAACGTGGGTTTATTACAGAAGTACAAGGCTTAAAATTAAAATATCCACAATTAACAGCTACTCATGCTTCTATGCGTTGTGTTGGATATGCGCAAATATGGAAGTACTTATTAAATGAATTTTCTATAGAAGAGCTTGCAAATATTACTAAAGCTGCTACGCGTCAATTAGCTAAAAGGCAAATAACTTGGTTAAAAAGTTTGGAGGTCATTAATATAGATAATGGAAATTTAGAAATAGATAAAATTTTTGATAAATTATTAGAGTATTTAAATAATTTTAATATTAATAATTGAAAATATAATCATTTTAAAAATTTTCTAAAACCCCTTATATTGTGGTACAATACCTTCTTAACCCCTATATATAGTATTTATCATAAAGTTTGGAGCAAAAGTGCTAAATTTTTTTAAGCGAAAAAATCAATCTGATGTAGATGATTTAGAAAAAGCAAAGATAGAGCCACAAATTGAAAAAAATTGGGCTAATAGATTAAAAATGGGTTTAGCTAAAACTAGGGATAGTTTTGGTAAAAAGTTATTGGGTGTTTTTGGTAAGGCGCAAATAGATGAGTCTTTATATGAAGAATTGGAAACAATTTTGCTTTCATCAGACATAGGATTTAACGCAACTGAATTTTTATTAGAAAATATTAGACAAAAGGTTAGTTTGAGAGGATTAAAAGATGCTTCTGAATTGAGAGAAGCTTTAAAAGATAGTTTAATTGAATTATTAGAACCGATTCAACAGCAATTAAAAATAGAAGAATGCAGTCCTTTTATAATTATGTTAGTAGGTGTTAATGGTGCTGGTAAAACTACGTCTATCGGTAAACTAACTAAATATTTTCAGGAACAGGGAAAATCGGTGTTATTAGCTGCAGGAGATACTTTTAGGGCAGCGGCAGTATCTCAGCTTATTGAATGGGGAAAGCGAAATAATGTTACAGTAGTATCTCAACAAGATAATGGGGATTCGGCAGCAGTCTCTTATGATGCAATTCAGTCTGCCATTGCACAAAAAATAGATATTGTTATAATTGATACAGCGGGAAGGTTACCTACACAATTAAACCTTATGGAAGAGATTAAAAAAGTAAAAAGAGTTATAAATAAAGCACTTCCTCATGCCCCACATGAGGTTTTACTGGTTTTAGATTCAAACATTGGGCAGAATACATTGCAGCAGGTTAAGGCTTTTGATGATGCCCTAGATTTAACGGGTTTAATTTTGACAAAGCTAGATGGTACAGCAAAAGGTGGCGTTATTTGTGCAATTGCACGCGAAAGACCCATACCCT
>CALMTA010000156.1 GCA_937872505.1 uncultured Neisseriaceae bacterium
ATAATATTTAATGATAAAAATGCGCCTAATTCTGCAGGAGCATTTAAAGGAATACTCCCGCGTAATAGTTCTAGCTCCCTCCTAGTTTCTTTTACTGCGTTTTCAAATCTGTTAATTTCTGCAGCTATTTCATTTTTTTCTAAATAATAATGGATTGCATTATCTATATCTTGATCTAAAATATAAGCATTACCTATTGTAATTCCTCCACCCAAAGCAATGCCATATAATGCAATTGTCATTTATTTATCTCCAATAATATCTTATTATTCAGATTCACCAAATTTAGAACTTATTAAATCTATAAGTGCCTTAGCTGCTTTAATTTCATCTATTCCATCTGCAATAATTTCAATCATACTACCATTTTTTGCTGATAACATCATAACAGACATTAAACTTTTAGCATTAGCTCTTTTTCTGTCTTTTTCAATAAAAATAGTGCAATTAAATTTATTTGCTAATTGCACTAATTTAGAAGATGCCCTAGCATGAAGTCCTAGTCTATTGGTAATGGCTACTTTACGACTAATCATGAACTTATACTCACCACAAAATTTAATAAAAAAAATCAATAAAGCTATACAATATGCATAATTCCACTTTTAGCACCTTCCAAAGCTTTATTAACACAAATTTTCAAGCCATTTTTTGCATAAGATATAGCCCGAATTAACATAGGTAAATTTAAACCCGTTATCACTTCTATCTTATCTTTAGATGCCAACTGACTTGCTATATTACTAGGTGTAGCACCGTATAAATCAACTAAAATTAAAACCTCAGAATTAACTGCTATATTATTTACAAAATCTTTTACTTGCAATAATAAATCTTCTATGTTTTTTTCAGAATTTTTAATAGAGAAAGTGTGCAAATAATCAATAGGCGTATCAATGATATTTTTAATACAATGAACGAACCCTTTAGCAATTTCATTATGAGCTACTATTATTATATTTACCATAAATAACCTTAAATCTATTTATAACTTTGGTTTAAGAAATATTTTAAACCTTCCAATACTAAATTTTCATAAAATATCGGTGAAAAATGTTCTTTTAAATATTTACTCAACCAATTAGTATAACCACCATTTATAAGTAACTTTGGATATATATCATCTTGCTTATGTAAGTCGGTTAAAGAGGTTTGAATTAAGCCCATATATCCATCAATAATTCCTGATATTACTGCATCTTGAGTATTTTTAGGAAATCGATCATAATCCCCTTTTTTTATATACCCAATATTTGCAGTTGTTTTATCAAGAGTTTCTAATTGCTTAAACAATCCTGACATAATTTTTACTCCACAAAGCTCTCCTTTATCATTTATAAATACTGTTACAAATCCTGTTCCACAACTAACTACAATAGTACTAGTTTTCGTAATATTGTAAGCCGCAATTGCCATTAACCATAAATCACTGCCAATTTTATTTAAAGATATGTTTTCATTAATTTTAAGCCCATGAATATTTCTCTTTGGTTTTATCCAGTTTATATCGGGAATTACTGCATTAATTTTTGATATTACTTCAGGACTGACTACTGAGCTTCCTAATTTATTTTCAAATGGAGTATTTGCAATATCTTCTTTAATATTTTTTATATCAAAATTTAATGTATCAACTCTATGTAATTTTATTAATTTATCGCCTTCATAAATAGCAAATTTTATATTAGAGTTTCCTGCATCAATTAATAAATTATACTTATTCTCTATAGAAAAACGTAAACTTATATCAGCACTTTTAAAACACTTAACCCCATCTTTAGTATCGATTAACAAATGCCCCTCCATTGATATACCTGAATTTATTCCACTATCAATAAACTTATTATTTTTATATACTGAAACATGTTTATTAAAATGTA
>CALMTA010000157.1 GCA_937872505.1 uncultured Neisseriaceae bacterium
CAAATATCCCAACCAGAATGCCAACAGCTCAACTAACTCCGTTATTAGTAAAAAAGGCTTATGGATTTTCTAATGTTTATTTTCAAGGAAAAGGGCAAACTATAGCTATTGTTGATGCTTATGATCACCCTGCTATAGAAAGCGATTTAGCAGTATTTGATAATAATTTTGGATTACCTAGTTGTACTACTGCGAATGGCTGTTTTTCTAAAGTTTATGCAAGTACTGTACCGCCAGTTAATATTAATTGGGGATTTGAAATTGCTCTTGATGTAGAATGGGCTCATGCTATTGCTCCAGAAGCAAAGATATTATTAGTCGAAGCAGCTAATAGTAGTTATATCTCTATGATGCAAGCAGTTCAAGTAGCTATTTCTAGAGGTGCTACAGTAGTTTCTATGAGTTGGGGTGGACCTGAATTTTCTACTGAACGTAGTTTTGATTCATATTTTAATTCTCTTGCAGCTTTAAACATATCATTTGTAGCATCTTCAGGAGATTATGGGCATGGGGTTATGTACCCTTCATCATCACCATTTGTACTTGGTGTAGGGGGAACAACTTTAAATGTAGATGCTACAGGAAATTATATAAGTGAAGTTGCATGGTCTGGTAGTGGTGGTGGAATTAGTATGTTTGAAAGTGAACCTTCATATCAACTTACTTATAAACTTCCTCAAAATCCTCAAAATATGCGTGGTGTTCCAGATGTTGCTTATAATGGTGATCCTAATACTCCATTTCCTGTATACTTTTCTTTGGCTGGGGGCTGGTTTGGTGTAGGTGGAACTAGTGCAGGTGCACCTCAATGGGCAGTGCTTATTGCTATAGCTAACTCTGGGCGAGCTAATAACTTAGGGCATAATGTAAATAATATAATATATGCATTAGCAGCTTTAAGTAATTATAATGTATGGTATAACGATATTACTATAGGAAGTAATGGTTCATGTGGCTTTATTTGTAATGCACAAATAGGTTATGATTATATAACCGGTGTTGGTACGCCAAAAGCACAAAACCTTATTCCTGGTTTAATTGCTTATTAATAAATATAGAAAAAATATTGGTTTAAATATGCAATTAAAAACCTCAGTATCTTTACTGAGGTTTTTAACAATTAATAATTTTTTATGAAAATTATAGATTAATTTTTTCTGATTGTATGTTAGCTCTTCAACTTTTAATTCAATTGTTCCATTTTCCCATTTTCCTCCTCGGAAATATTCTGAAGGACAATTATCGAGAAAGATTATACTACCATCTCCATGTGGTACTAGATTTTGATTTAAGTGACCGCTATATATCAATTTTGCTTCAGGAAAATCTAGTTTGCCATAAGCAGTGCCATTTGTTATAAGTGGTTTTAAATTTTTATCAAGTAAGCCTATATATTTAACGTTGTTATCAAAAGTTATTTCTCCTTGAGCATTTTCCCACTTAATATCTTCTTTCTCTATTATAAATTTTTTATTTTTCAATTTGGGGTTTTCTTGTTTTATTTGATTTTCAAAATTTATTGAGTATGAGCTATTATATTTTTTTTCAATGTTGGAATTTAGATCTTTTTCAATTAAGATGTCCAAATTATAATTTTCCTTCCAAATACCTGTATATTTATGAGTTTTAGTATGGGCAAAACCTTCACCTGTTATTTTTCCATTCTCCCAATTACCATAGAATGCATTACCTGAAAAATTGCCTGATAATAAAACTAAAGAACCATTTCCGTTGGGCTGAAGATTTTCATTAATATCACCTCTATAAAAGTGGCCTTCTTTTGATCTTAATACATAGTTTCCATTGTTAATTATTTGAGATTCATTATTATAATGATTTAATAAAGATAATTTTAATTGGTTTTGTAATTCGTCATTT
This sequence comes from uncultured Neisseriaceae bacterium, assembly GCA_937872505.1. Lineage (GTDB taxonomy): Bacteria > Pseudomonadota > Gammaproteobacteria > Burkholderiales > UBA11063 > Aquella. Next base: position 1,879 of record CALMTA010000157.1, read on the forward strand.
TTCCATTGACTTTCAATTATAAGATTGCCTTTTTTCAATGTTCCTGTACCATATTTTTTGTTATTTTTAAATTCACCCTCGTATGTAGTGCCATCTGGATAAGTTAATATACCTTTTCCGTGTTTTTTATTATTTTTAAATTCACCTTCGTATATAGTTCCATCTCGATAAGTTGACTGACCACTGCCATTTTTTTTATCATCTTCAAATTCACCCTCATATGTAGTGCCATCTGGATAAGTTAATATACCTTTTCCCCATTTTTTGTTATTTTTAAACTCACCTTCGTATATAGTACCATCTGAATAAATTGCTTTAACCATTCTTGTTTTATTGAGATCCTTAAGGTTATCTTCAGCATAATGAACATTTAATATTGGAGAATTTAGCCAACTTTTAAGAGCTAATGCGGTATTTGTGTAATTAGTTCCCCAAAAGCTTAACTTTTTATCTTTTGAGATACCTTTAGCAGTATGCAGACAAACATTTTCTAAATCTTCTTTATAAGTTCCTATCAATTCTTTAAAAAAGAATTCATTCCAGTTTTTAGTGTAAGGTTTTTGTGTGTTAGTTGAAGATAAAGAATATGAGCCTTTATGATTCATTGCTTCTTGAATACTGTTTAGTGCTAAAAGAAAAGAGTTTTTTAAAGATGTAGCATTAGTAGGAGTGGCTGAAATTTTTGAAATAATAAGTTGTTGGAGCTTATCCTTAGATTGCAATTTTCTAAATTTAATTTTTTCATTTATGTTTAAAGGTGAGTTGATTTCTTGAAGCTTACCTAGTTGACGTATTTGTATTTTTTGCTGATCATTACTTATCTTATTTTTAACTGTGCTGATTGTGCTAGTAGAAATATTCATAATTAAACCTTTTCAAAAATATTAATAAAAATACTTAATTTGCTATGGATATAATTAATCCATACTAGATTGTAATACAACAAATATAAAAATCAAAGTAAAAAATTAGATTTTTAATAGTTAATTTAAAGATTTGGTATATTGTGGTTATTTATTTGAAATTTAAATTACAATTAGTATATATGTTAAAATTAGGGTCTTTATTATCATATGATATATGATATTTTTATAGGGGGTTAAATTATGCCATCATTTGATATTGCATCAGAAGTAAATAAGGTAGAGCTGGCAAATAGTATTGATCAAGCTAATAAGGAAATTACTAATCGATTTGATTTTAAGGGTAGTGACTCTCGGGTAGAGATTAAAGACCTTGAACTAACAATTTATGCTGATGATGAATTTAAGTTAGGGCAAGTTCGTGATGTATTAACCGCTAAAATGTCAAAACGTGGAATAGATACACGAGTGTTAGATGAAGGTAAGAAAGAAAAAGTAAGTGGTAATAAGTTGAAAGAAGTAATAAAAGTTAAAAATGGAATTAGTCAAGAAATAGGTAAAAAAATTCAAAGGTTGATAAAAGACAGTAAACTTAAAGTTCAAGCAAGTATTCAAGGCGAAGAAGTAAGGGTAACTGGTGCTAAAAGAGATGATTTGCAAGAAACAATGCAATTAGTAAAAAAAGATATTACGGAACTACCACTACAGTTTATTAATTTTAGAGATTAAAATTTAATGATAAAAATTGAAAAATTAACAAAATCTTTTGGTAAATCACTAGTATTAGATAATATTAATCTTGAAGTAGCGTCTGGTGAAGTATTTGGCATAATTGGCAAGTCAGGGGCAGGTAAATCAACATTAATAAAATGTTTAAATTTACTGGAGCGTCCGGATCAAGGAAAAGTTATTATTAATGGTAATGATTTAACAGCAATGAGTAAAGAACAATTACGCTTAATGCGACAAAAAATTGGAGTTATTTTTCAAGGGTTTAATCTTCTTAATTCAAAAAATGTTTTTGCAAATGTTGCGCTGCCGCTTTTATTGCATGGCAAATACTCTAAAATAGAAATAAAAAATAAAGTTAATAAATTACTAAATTTAGTAGGTTTAAGTCAATTTGCTAATAAATATCCAGCTAGTTTATCTGGTGGACAAAAACAAAGGGTGGGGATTGCAAGAGCATTAGCAACTGACCCTATAGTATTATTAAGTGATGAAGCAACTTCAGCACTAGATCCACAAACTACAAATAGTATTTTAGAATTACTTTTAGATATTAATGAAAAATTGGGTCTTACTATTATACTAATTACGCATGAAATTGAAGTAGTAAGAAAGATGTGTGATAGGGTTGCAGTTATTGATGAAGGAAGAATTATTGAAGCGGGGAAAACTGTAGATATAATTTTGCATCCAAAAGAAGAATTAACAAGGAAGTTGATTTTAGAAGAAGAAACTAGTAAATATTTAGAGCAAGTTTCTGATTATTATCGCTTTGAAAAAACAAATAATAATCACTTGATCGTTTTATCCTTTATTGGTGATAATACATTTGAACCAATTTTAAATACAATATTTAAAGAATCAGGTATCGGCTTTAGTATATTAAGGGGAGAGTTGGGGCGTATTAAAAAAATGCCTATTGGAAATATCAGGGCAAGAACCGCAATTAAAAAAAGCGTTTGAGGTGATTAATAGACTCGGTATTCATTATGAAATAATAAGTTAGGAAATAAAATTAATGAGTAAAAGTAATATAAGAAATTTTTCAATAATTGCACATATTGATCATGGAAAATCAACCTTAGCTGATAGATTTATTGAGTTTTGCGGTGGATTAGACAAAAGAGAAATGAATTCTCAAGTTTTAGATTCTATGGATATTGAAAAAGAGCGTGGAATAACTATTAAAGCCCAAACAGCTGCATTAACTTATAAAGCACGTGATGGTAATATTTATAATCTAAATTTAATTGATACGCCAGGTCATGTAGATTTTTCTTATGAAGTATCACGCTCATTATCTGCATGTGAAGGTGCTTTACTGGTAGTTGATGCCTCTCAAGGGGTTGAAGCGCAAACTGTAGCTAATTGTTATACTGCTATAGAACTAGGGGTAGAAGTATTACCTGTATTAAATAAAATAGATTTACCTTCATCTGAACCAGAGCGCGTTATTCAGGAAATTGAAGATATAATTGGTTTGGAGGCAACTGGTGCAATTTATTGTTCAGCTAAAACCGGTGAAGGGGTAGAAGATGTGTTGGAGTTAGTAGTTAGTAAAATTCCACCACCTATGGGGGATATTGAAAAACCTTTAAAAGCTTTAATCATTGACTCTTGGTTTGATAATTATGTTGGTGTAGTGATGCTGGTTCGAGTTGTTGATGGTATTTTAAAGCCTAAAGATAAAATTAAATTTATGAGTAATAAAGAAGTATTCTTATGTGAGCAAGTTGGAGTTTTTACACCCAAAGCTATACAAAGAAGTAGTCTTAGTTCAGGAGAAGTGGGCTTTATTATTGCTGGGATAAAAGAACTACATGCAGCAAAA
>CALMTA010000158.1 GCA_937872505.1 uncultured Neisseriaceae bacterium
CTATTAGTTTCTTCGATTGCTTTTTGCATTGAATTAGTTATTTTTTCTGCATAAAATATTGCCTTACCATTAATGTTTCTCGCAGCTCTACCAATAGTTTGAATTAATGATTTTTCTGAACGCAAAAAACCTTCCTTATCTGCATCAAAAACAGCTACTAAACTAACTTCTGGCATATCTAAACCTTCTCTTAGCAAATTAACTCCTACTAACACATCAAAAATTCCTAAACGTAAATCTCGAATAATTTCTACACGTTCAACCGTATCAATATCAGCATGTAAATATCTTATCTTAATTCCATTTTCAGCATAATATTCAGCTAATTTTTCCGACATTTTCTTAGTTAATGTGGTTATTAAAACTCGTTCCTGCCTTTCTTTACAAAGCTTTATTTCATGTATTAAATCATCTACTTGATTAATAGCTGACCTGATTTCTATAATCGGATCAATTAAGCCTGTTGGTCTAACTACTTGCTCAACTAAATTATCTTGATGCTCTTTTTCATATTCACCAGGAGTTGCTGACACAAAAATTGTTTGTGGCATTCTTAATTCAAACTCTTTAAACTGTAATGGTCTATTATCTATTGCCGACGGTAATCTGAACCCATAATCAACTAAATTTTGTTTTCTTGCCCTATCCCCATTATACATCCCACCTATTTGTGATATAGTAACGTGTGATTCATCAATAAACATTATACTATTTTTAGGTAAATAATCTATTAATGTCGGAGGTGGTTCGCCAGCATTTCTACCTGTTAAATGCCGTGAATAGTTTTCTATACCTTTACAAAAACCAATTTCCATTAGCATTTCTAGATCAAATTCAGTTCTTTGCCTTATCCTATACGCCTCAATAATCCTGCCTTGAGCTAAAAAGTTCTTTGCACATTCCTCTAATTCAATTTTAATTTTTTCATAAGCAGATAGTATAGTTTCTTTAGGCATTACATAATGAGAAGATGGGAATACTGTAAAAATAGATAGTCTTTGTTTTTGTTTTGCGGTTAATGGATCAAAAAGATATATTGATTCAATTTCATCATCAAATATGTTAATTCTAATAGCTTGCTCAAAATGCTCAGCCGGAAAAATATCAATTACTTCTCCCCTAACTCTAAAAGTACCACGTTTAAACTCTAGTTCAGCTCTTTGATATTGCATATTAACTAGCTGACTAATAATTTCTTTGTGAGCTAATTTAGCATGTTCTTTTAAATGTAGAACCATTTTTTGATAGCTTTTCGCTTCGCCAATTCCATAAATAGCTGATACTGTAGCTACAATTATTACATCGTTACGTTCTAATATAGATTTTGTAGCAGCTAAACGCATTTGCTCTATATGCTCATTAATGCTTGAATCTTTTTCAATAAATAAATCTTTATGGGGTACATAAGCTTCTGGCTGATAGTAATCATAATATGATACAAAATACTCAACTGCATTTTCTGGAAAAAAATCTCTAAATTCTGCATATAATTGTGCAGCTAAAGTTTTATTATGAGCCATAATAATTGCAGGGCGCCCCGTTTTTGCAATAATATTTGCCATAGTAAATGTTTTGCCACTTCCTGTTACCCCTAACAAAGTTTGATACATTAACCCATCATTTAAGCCCTCTACTAATCCCTCAATAGCTTGAGGTTGATCACCTGCTGGAGCAAACGAACTGCTTAATTTGAAAGGACTATTAGGATATTGTAAATACTGCACAAAAACATACCATCAAATAATATAATTTTATAAAAAAATAGCTACCAATAAAGGTAGCTATCACACAAATAATCTTAAATATTAACGTCTATCATTTCCTGAAAAAGCTAATATTATCTGCAATAAACTGGTAAATAAATTATAAATACTTACATATAAAGTTAGTGTTGCTGAAATATAATTTGTTTCACCACCACGAACCACTTGATTTACTTGCCATAAAATCATCAATGAAGAAAATATTACAAACGCTCCACAAATCATTAAATAAAATGCTGGCATTCTTAAGAAAATATTAGCAATTACTGCAATCATTAAAACAACTGCACCTACTGTTAAGAAATTAGTTAAAAAAGTCATTTCTTTTTTTACTGTATAAGCTATTACGCTCATAACAAAAAACACAGCGGAAGTAAGTAATGCAGCTAATAAAATTAAACTCGCACCATTTGGCACTCTTAAGGCATACTGCAATAATGGCCCTAATAATAAGCCCATTAAAAATGTAAATGCCATCAACCACACCACACCCGCAAAACTATCCTTATTTTTCTGTACCATAAACATCATGAAGTACATACCAGCAATTAACACTAAACTTCCCATAATTGGGCTTTTAGCAAGAAACATAAAAGACATATTAATGCCAAATATAGCACCAATTGCTGTGGGAATAAGAGATAAAGCCAATAATAAATATGTATTTCTTAAAACTTTTAAACGTTCGTCCGCTGTAGGCACTACCATATCATAAGCGTTATACTGATTAAATCTCATAAAAAACTCCTAAATTAACTCAAAATATCTATATTTACCTACCTATTATACAACATATTAGCTATAAAAATCAAGTCTACAATAGTTTAATAATATGCAAAAATAGTCCTGCTAAAAAAGCACTTAAAGGGAAAGTTAAAACCCAAGCTACTACCATATTCTTAACTATAGTCCAGTTAATTAAATCGGTTCCGTAGCTACCCGCACCCATAACTGAACCAGATACAACGTGAGTTGTACTCAACGGCATTCCTAAGCGTGAACCAATAAATAATAATCCAGCTGAACTAAGTTCAGCTGCAAAGCCACTAGCTGGTTTTAATTTTACAACTCGAGCACTTAGAGTTTTAATAATTTTTAAACCACCGGATAAAGTTCCTAATGCCATACAAACTGCACAAACAATTATTACCCATTTAGGAACTACACAGCTACCTATAGCTTGACACTGAAATAAGGTCAATGTTATTATTCCCATAGTCTTTTGTGCATCATTAGAACCATGACTAAAAGCTAAAAAAGCTGTAGACATAACTTGAAGTTCTCTTATAAAATTATTAGTTTTTCGAGGAGATTTATTATTAATTAATAATTTATGAATATTTACTGCCATTATAGCTGCAATAATGAATCCTAATATAGGCAAAACTACCATAGGAATTACTACTTTTTTTAATATCGCAGAATAATATATTACCCCAAATCCAGAATTAAAAATTATTGCACCAACTAGCCCACCAATTAACGCATGCGATGAACTTGAAGGTAGCCCTAAATACCAAGTAAGTAAATTCCATGTAATTGCCGCTAATAATGCACTAAGAATCACCTGGTGATTTGCTAAAACCGGATCAGCAAATCCTTTAGCAATTGTGACTGCAACAACTGTACCACTTAACGCACCAAGCAAATTAAAAATTGCAGCTATACTAATAGCTTGAAATGGTTCTAATGATTTTGTAGAAACTGAAGTTGCTACTGCCATCGCCGTATCATGGAATCCATTTATAAATTCAAAAATAAGGGCAATAAAAATTATTACTAATGCAATTGGAGGAATACCCATAAATTAAATTTTCCACTAAATATTATTTTATATACTCTTTAAAGAAATTTGCATAATTAAATCAGCCGCATTTACACTTAATTCAATTACTGAATCAATACTCTTATAAATTTCTTTTAATTTTAGAATTGTTAAAGTATCAAATTTACCTGAGTACATTTCGTTAATAGCATGACGAAAATCTTCAATTCCATTTTCTTCTAACTCATTAATCTTATCATCAGCTGCATTAATTTTTTCATTATCCCCTAGTTTTAAACCTTGAATACTATCTAACAAAACCTTTGTGATTATTAATAAGGTATTTGCATTTTTAATTAAACAATCATCTGTATTTGCATCTATATTATAAATTTGCAATTTAGTACTCAGTTTTACGATCCTCTTGGTAAGTTTAGTTAAAAACCCTGATAACTCTTGAATATCACCTCGATCAATTGGTGTAATTAACATACTATTTACTTGCTGCAAAACATTTTTATTAATAGCATTAGCTTTTTGCTTAAACTCTCGAGAACTTGCTATTAATTTATTTGCTGTTTCCATATCTTGGGAATTTAGAATATCAACAAATATTTTTGCTGATTCATGAGAAACTACTGCTAAATCCTCAAATAAAGTAAAAAATATATCACCCTTACTAGGGATCATTGATTTAATAAACTTTCTTAACACTATTTATTTTCCTCCAAGGATATTTTACTAAAAATTACTTCCGGTGTAATAAACTTTAAACAATTGTAATGCCCAAATCTGCATGTTCGTTGTAAACATGGAGAACAATCAAGCGAAACCCTTATTATTTGTGCCTTCTCTGATAAAGGAGGTGTATATTTTGGTGAAGATGAACCATAAATTGCAATTATATTACTCCCAACTGCTGCTGCAATATGCATTAAGCCTGAATCATTTGTAATAACATATTGAGCTAGCGCTAAAATATCCACAGTATCCATTAAAGTTGTTTTACCACATGTATCAACTACTTCCTCTTGTTTCTTTATTAATTCCTTTATTCCACTACTAATTAGTTTATCTTTCACTGAACCTAATATAATTATTTTATAACCATTATCTATCAGCATATTAGCAAGCAATGCATAGTTCTCTATTGGCCATCTTTTAGCAGGTCCATATTCAGCGGCTGGGCACAATGCTATCAACTTATCATTATTAAAATTAAATTTTTTAATTAATTCAAGCTGATTATTTTTATCAACCATTAATTCTGGCAAAACAATTTTATCTGGTTTCTTTCCTTTATTTGCTAAAGCACAAAATTGTTCAATCATTCTTGGTAATTTAGTTTTATCTAATTTATATATGTCATTAATTAAACCATATCTTAATTCACCAATAAAACCAGTTCGCTTTTTTATTTTAGCAAAGTAAGGGATAATAGCAGATTTCCAAGTAAACGGTAAAATAAATGCTTGATTATAATTATTATGTCGCAATTTAAGAGAAAATTTAATCCGTTCAATCATTTGTAGTTTACCATGCTTAAATGGATGAATAATTACATTATTAACTTCTTTCATACGTGAAAGAACATTAGCAGTCCATTCATTAGCTAAAACATCAATTATTAATTGACCGTTATATTGCTGATTTAATTCCTTAAATAAGGTTTGGCTCATTACAGCATCTCCCACCCAGGCTAAACCAACAATTAAAATTTTATATTGCATTCAACAATCACCATTTGCCACATATTTTATAACAAAGAATTTTATCATTAACCCTGATTAATTGTTAAATAATTTTTGGGACTAGCTAGTCGCTATAATAATAAAGGATTTTCTTAAGCAATGCCTATTAGTAATATGATAAAATCACGATTATTTTTAATCAGGAAACATACTTAAAATTTTTCATAAGTATATTTAACAAACTTTGCATAATCAAAATAGGAATTTAACATGCACAATTTATTTGAAACAAAATCAACTTTGAATACAAAAGATGGCAGAGAATATACTTTTTATTCATTACCTAAACTTTCTAAGATAGGATTTAATCTAAAAAAGCTCCCAGTTTCAATTAGAATTATTTTAGAATCTGTTTTACGTAATTACGACAATATAAAAATCACAGAAGACCATATCAAACAACTAGCAACATGGCAAGCAAACACCAAAAGAACTGAGGAAATTCCATTTGTGGTAGCTAGAGTTCTATTACAAGATTTCACAGGAATACCTTTATTATGTGATCTAGCAGCAATGAGAAATGTTGCTCATAAATTCAATAAAGACCCAAAAATTATTGAACCTTTAGTATCAGTAGATTTAGTTGTTGATCATTCAATACAAGTAGATTATTATGGTTCCAAAGATGCCCTACACCTAAATATGGAAAAAGAATATGAACGAAATAATGAACGCTATCAATTTATGAAATGGGGAATGCAAGCTTTTGATACTTTTGGCGTTGTACCACCAGGAATAGGCATTTGCCATCAAGTAAATTTAGAACATTTCTTCCGCGGGGTACAAAAAAAAGGGAACTTAATTTTTCCCGATTCCTTAGTAGGGACCGATTCTCACACAACCATGATTAACGGTTCTGGAGTAGTAGCTTGGGGGGTCGGCGGCATAGAAGCAGAAGCAGCAATGCTTGGTCAACCTATTTATTTATTAACTCCTGATGTAGTAGGAGTTGAATTAAAAGGTAAATTAAAAGAAGGCATAACTGCTACCGATTTAGTCCTTACTATTACCCAACTATTACGCAAAGAAAAAGTTGTAGGTAAATTTGTAGAATTCTTTGGAGAAGGAGCTAAAAGCTTATCTGTTACCGATAGAGCTACTATTAGCAATATGTCCCCAGAGTATGGTGCTACCATGGGATTTTTTCCACCTGATGAAGCTACTGTTCACTATTTAAAAGTAACCGGTAAAGCTGAAGAAGAAGTTGAACTATTCGAAAAATATTTTAAAGAGCAAGAATTATTTGGAATGCCTGATGCAGGCGACATAGAATATTCACAAACTATTGTCCTTGATCTTGCGACAATAGAACCTTCCTTAGCCGGTCCGAAGAGACCACAAGATAAAATTGAATTAAAACAAATGAAAAATGATTTTAATAATTTATTTTCTAAATCAATTATTGATGGTGGTTTTAATAAAAAGCATTCAGAATTATTTAATCGTTTCCCTACAAAATTAAATAATATAAATAATATAGATATAGGTCACGGAGATGTTTTAATAGCTGCAATTACCTCTTGCACTAATACCTCCAATCCATATGTATTGCTAGCCGCTGGCTTATTAGCAAAAAAAGCTGTAGAAAAGGGATTAAAAATTAACCCTAAAGTTAAAACTTCATTAGCACCGGGTTCACGCATAGTCACTGAATATTTAGAAAAAACTGGATTGCAAGCATATTTAGATAAACTTGGTTTTAATTTAGTGGGATATGGTTGCACTACTTGTATTGGTAATTCAGGAGACTTAAAACCAGAATTTATAGAAACAATATCTGTTAACGATATTATCGCCTGTGCTGTATTATCTGGTAACAGAAATTTTGAGGCTAGAATTAATCCAAATATTAAAGCTAATTATTTAGCTTCTCCCCCATTAGTAGTAGCTTTTGCTATTGCCGGTAGAATGAATATTGATTTGGAGACAGAAGCTTTGGGTATAGATAATAATGGAAAAGAAGTTTACTTAAAAGATATTTGGCCATCATCACATGAAATTATGGATTTAATTCAACTAGCACAAAATCCTAATACTTTTAGGCAGTTATATAGCGACCTTACCACAGGTTTAGATTTATGGAATAATATAAAAACAGCTACAGGAACTGTTTATAACTGGCCAGATTCTACATATATAGCAGAACCACCATTTTTCAAAAATTTCTCTATGGAACATGGCGATATTAAAGAAATAAGAAACGCAAAAACTTTGTTAATTGTTGGCGATTCAGTAACTACTGATCATATTTCTCCTGCTGGATCATTTAAAGCTACAACACCTGCTGGAAAATATTTATTATCTAAGGGCGTTGCTGTTCATGATTTTAACTCTTACGGTTCACGCCGAGGAAATCATGAAGTAATGATGCGTGGTACATTTGCTAATGTTCGTATTAAAAACCTTATGCTCCCAATTGAAAAAGATGGTTCAAGAATTGAAGGTGGTTACACTTTATATAATGGAATTCAAACTGATATATTTACCGCAGCAATGAAATATATAGCATCAGGTACTCCCACTATAATTCTTGCTGGAGAGGAATATGGTACTGGAACCTCGCGAGATTGGGCCGCTAAAGGAACTCAACTATTAGGCGTTAAAGCAGTGGTCGCTAAAAGCTTTGAACGCATTCATCGCTCCAATTTATTAGGAATGGGGGTATTACCTCTACAATTTAAAAATAACGATTCTGCAGAAAGCTTGAACTTATCTGGAATAGAAACCTACGATATAATTGGTATAAATAATGACATAAAACCTCAACAAGATTTAACTCTTGTTATAACATATCCTAATGGTGAAAAGAAACAAATTAATGTTTTATGTCGTATTGATACCCCAATTGAAGTAGCTTACTTTAAGCATGGAGGTATTTTGCCTTATGTACTTAGAGATCTACTTAATAAAGTTTAATCTTTATATTCATCTAAATTTTTAAGTAGCGTATCTTTTTCCACAAACCCCAATAATTTGCTAGCTACTTTATGCTGTTTATTTAAAATAATTATAGCAGGTGGTCCATATAAGCCGTATGAGTCTAAAACCTGAAGTTGTTTTGGCTCATTTTTTGTAATATCAAATTTTATTACAGTAAAACTTTTAAAGTGATTTTGAACTTCTTCATCTTTAAGTACTTTCTCTTCCATTTCTTGACAAATAGTACACCATGATGCATATATATCAATTATAACTGCAGTTTTACTATTTAAAATAAATTTATTTAGACTTTCTATATCCTCTGTTACAAATTGATTAATATTATTACTTTTAATATCAATTGATTTATTAGCATGTAAAGAATTATTATATTTTAACCCATAAACTATAAATATTAATCCTATAATTAGCATAATAATTGGTATTACTTTATGAATTACCATATCTAAACTAAATGCTCTAATATGTTTAATAATTAAAAATATTATAACAAAAATTAAAAATAACAATCCAACACTCACATAATTATTTACTACATTTATAAAAGGAATAGCAATATAAATACTATCAATAATTAGAATTATTCCTAAAAAGTATTTAATAATATTCATCCAATGACCGGATTTAGGCAATATTTGATTTCCAACTGTTGCTAAAACTAAAATCGGCATTCCTATCCCCACAGCTATTGAATATAGCGCTAGTATTCCTATTAATACGCTACCCTCGCTGGCTACTATTCCAATAACAGCAATCAATGGCGGAGTAATACATGGACCAAGCAATAAAGAAGATAAAATCCCAATAATAAAAGCTGATACATACTTACCACCTTGTACGTTTGATACTTTATTGGCTAAATAACCTTGCAATTTATTGGGTAATTTAATCTCAATTAAATCAAACATTGCCATACCTAGAATCAATAAAATAAAAGCACAAGATAACATAAATGGTGCAGTTTGTACAATAGTTATTAAAAATCTACCGGTAAACCCAGCAATAACTCCCATGGACACATAAATTAACGCCATACCATGAATATAGCATAATACTAATTTTATAGTAGATTGCTTAGTATTGCTAGAAGAGTTGTTATCGCTTGATGTTCCCATAATAGTACTTAATGCTATGGGATATAATGGATACATACATGGAGTTAACGATATAGCAATTCCTGCTAAAAAAAATAAAAGAATAATCCAAAATATATTTAATTTAACTATTTGCTTGCTACCAATACCTCCTTTATATAAGCTATAGAAATATGATTTTGCTTGTTTTATTTTTGTAAGAAAATTAGGGGTAGTTTCTTTAACAATATCTTGTTTCAAATCTGAATTACTATGAGTAAATTCAAAATTATATTGATAGGGTGGATAACAAATATTTTTAATATCACATCCTTGAATCTTTACAATAAGTTTAATGGGATAAGAAATTGGCATATTTAAAGGCAATTTTACAATAAAATTATCTGCCAAAATTCCAATTATACGTCCATTCTTTAATTTCTTTTGCATACCTGAGGGTAAAACTAAGGGAGTTTTAATCGCTGATTTAGGAAATAAAGAGATTTTTAATTTATCTTTATAAAGAAAGTGATTTTTAGCAATCTTAAAATCTACCCAAATTTCATCTTGAGTTTGATAGGCAGAAACATCAAATGCTTCTCTTGGAGAAAGTATTGTTTTATAAGAATCTTGAAATTTAGACTTTGTGTTTTCGCTCTTTTGATACCACAACGCTAATGCTGCTATAATGAAAATTGCAAAAATTGTACTTAACGTTATTTTTGTTTTCATTTATCTCTCCAAAAGGATTAAATAAATTTATATTAAATATTAAATTAATTTTTACTTGCGTTTCAAAATATAATAAATCTTTTTATCAATTGGTCTTTTTGCTTGCCATTGAATACGCCATAACTCTTTATTAATTTCCTTACTATTTTCAGTAGCAACAATTGCCTGATTACATAAACTATAATCTATATTAATAAAACTAGGAATTAAATTGATATCTGCATAATAATACCACAATGCCGCCTGAGTTGTACTTGAACCAGCGGTAGTAACACATTTTTCACTATTTATATATCTTAAACTACTATCAATAATTGGTTTAAAGGTTAATACTGAATCAAACCACGGCAACATCAAAGCAATAAATAATGCTAATGCAAAAGTTGTTCCACTCGCCCAATTTGTTACCATCTCTCGCCCACGAATATGGCGGCGAGTTATCATGAATAACCAAATCAAGGTAATAATAATAGCTAAAATTAGTTGCCAAATATTAAATTTAAAATGATATTTTTGACTAAAGGTAAACATAGTTTGGATAATATATTTAGGCATACCAATATTAAAAGATATGTAAATAAACCAGATTATTGTTCCTAAAATCCCAAATAAAAATAAACTAAACCAATTTAATAAAGAAACAATAGAAATTCTAATAGAATCTACTTCAATAGATGCAATAAAGGTAAAGGGTAAAATTATCGGGAAAATCATATTATCTATGGATTTACCACTAATAACAGTAAAGATAAATAGTAAAATAGCTAACAAAATATTTACTTGTATTATTTTATCTTTAAATAAATTAAGCCTACGCTTATATATTGTCCAAATAACTAAAATCCAGCTTGGCAAAACATACCAAGAAAGTAAACTTACAGTATCTACTAAATTTCGCCAAAAATTATAATTATTTCTACTAATTAAAGAAGTATAGCGATTTTTCCATTGTAAAAAAAACTCATTATCTACTTGCTGCAACTGATAACAATATAAATAAAATATTATTGTAAATAATAAAATACCAATTATAGTTGTAAATAAGTATGGTTTATTTCTCCATTTTTTATCAATTATAGGTAGTAAAAGTAAAATAAAAATAGCAATAAGAACAAATTCACAAGTAAAATTAATTGAAATTAAAATTAAACCAATAAATAATAACCAACTAGAAAATCCTGGAAGCTCTCGATATAACTGTAAAGAATATAAATAAAAACAAAAGCCAAGTAAAATCAGTATGTTAGGAGAAATTTGATAAGCATTATTTATAAAACCAATACTACTTATCAAAATTAGTATTACGCTGCGCCCATTTTTATAAGCTTTTAAATTTGAACCGATCCTTGCCGAAATTATAATTACCGCAAATATAATTAAGGTATTAATTATTCTTACACTCTTGCCAATACCTTCTATACTACTAATATTAAAAAGTTTTATAATAGATGAATAAATCCAAAAATAAAATGGCTGGATATCAGAATATGGAACCCCTGATACAACAGGAACTAGCCAAGAATGATTATATATAATGCCTTTAACAACGGCAAAAACAAATAATTCATAAGGCTCCCAAGGTGAATGAAAAAATGCTGTTCCTAAAACCCATATAAAAACCAACATAACCAATAGCCAAGGAAGATCTATTCTTTTTAGTTTAATGTTTTTACTATAAGTTAACATTAAATATGCCCCAAAAGATTATTGGTTGTTAATAAAAATAGGTAGCTTTTAGCTACCTATTTTAACAGAATTATATGAACCCTAAGCTCAAATTACTTATTAGTTGTTTTACTAAAAGCCGCATATTTTTGACGAAATTTATCCACTCGTCCTGCACTGTCTACTAATCTTTGCTTACCTGAATAAAAAGGATGACATTGAGAGCAAACTTCAATATGCAATTTCTTTTTAGTTAAAGATGATTGTGTAACAAACTTATTACCACAACTACACGTAACTTCTAATTCTTCATACGTTGGGTGAATACCGGTTTTCATAATGTTGCCTAAAAATAATTAATATGCGTTATTATATCATAAAACCTATATGCCACTCAAGTTGTTGTATATCTTTATCTCTTCCTCTTTAGTTACTTTGCTTTCTTTATCACCAATTTTCTCGAATATTACACTAAATGTACTATTATATTTATATAATAGACCACTTCTACATGGGCAATCATTTGCAAAATCGCCTATATATGTATGTTGGGTATCTTTCCAAAAAATTTTTCCTCTACCGTGCATTTCACCTTTTTCATTTATTTCACCTTCATACCTAAAGTTATCATTTTCTGTAGTTATATATTTTTTATACTCATAGGAAAAAATTGCAATTCTTTTATTTTGTGTTTCTTCTGTTATATCAGAAATTATTCTAACTTTATTGTCATTACACTCATACCATTTATCATCTTTTTTAATATAAGTAAAATAATGTCCGCTATTAACTGTCTTGCCCTCATGAATTACTATAGCATTTACATTTTCATTATGGGGAATTTCACTCCATTTTAAAGGCATTCCTAAATTAATTTTATCACCCTTCTGTTTAGCTCCATAATTTGATACATCAAACCATAAGAACATTTTTCTCTCTTTATTCATTTTCTGCTGAAATTCTTCATGATGTATTAATTTTTGCAATAAAATTAAGAAGTCTTTATTATCTATTATATCCTTAAATTCTATAAATTTTTTATTTCCAAATAATTCTTTAAGTTGTATAAATTGCTCGTCTTTAAATTCATTTAATAAAAAGTCTTTTAAAGCTTTATGTTCTTCGGTTAAATAATTTGAATAAATATTTTTTATAACTTCTTTTAATAAATTAATATGATTTTTATTATCATTAAGATATTCAAAAATATTTTTTATCTTTAGGTCCTCCTGATTTTTAATAGTTTTATAGCCTATAAGCTTATCATAACTGCCAAATAATGTACGTAAAACTACCTCTGTAGCATCTTGTACTCCTTTTTCTATATTTGCTATTTTTCTAATTCTTTCCATCAATAATTTAGAAATCTTTTCATCTTTCCCTTTAGTTGAAAGCATTTTTGTAAAATTTTCTTTTATTTCCTCATCTGGATGATCTAAAATAGCATTTAATAAAATTTCATTATTTAAAATAAATTGAATAGCAGAAATTATAAAACAATCATTTTTAAAGTTTTTTAAACCAAATGGTTTTAATTTTACTATTGGTTCATCCATTTCTTTAATTAAACAAATAAATTCTTCTTTTACTGTTTTATCTTCATTAGCATTTTTAATACTCAATTGATTTATAATCTGTTTATATATCGTTTTTTGATTTTCATTACCATACCTCAGTGCTTGAGTATTTTTATTTTTAACTAAAATTTCTGATAACTCTTTTAAATTAATCGCAGGAGTATTATTTATATCTATATTTAAAAATAACTTATATTCTTTAGTGTCGATAGTAATTGGGTTCTCTATCTCACCAATATGCATTGTTTTTGCATATTTAATAATTTTAGCCACAGCATTTTTAGTTAAATCCATAAATAAATTTATATAAAATTTTAGTTTATCAAGATCAATTTTATTATTATTTGCAATACTATCATCTAAGACCTTACTAACTTTAATTAAATGATATACAACAGCTAAAGCTAGAGAGGCTTTAAAATTTTCATCATAACTTCGAGAAGGGTTCTTTAGAGTTAATGTAGTTAATTCACTGGAAATCAAACCATTATTACATTCTTTTAAAAATTCAATAGTATCCATTCTAGGAAAAGTTTTTTCTAACACTATTTGCTTATTGTCTAAAGTCTTAACTATTGACAATTTATTTAAACTTTCACGTGTCCCTGTAATTACATGTAATTTTTCTTTAAAAGTTTTTGTTGTAAATTTATATTCAATTATAGTCTTATCACTATTTTCTACTTTTCTTATAAAAGTGTAGCTTCCATTTTTATTTCTAATAAATTCAATAGCATTTTTAAGGGGGTCATTATCAGTATGAAGTTTAATTTGCCCTGATATGGGAATACCATTACTCCATTTAGCTTTAATTATTGCACAATTAAACTCTGAGCTTAATTTTAAAATACCAAAGCCATCTTTATCTAGATAAGCCTTCCTAAAAAATGGTTGAAAGTAACTAGTTTTACCACTATAACCATAGTCCTCATCACTTATCTTATCTATTAACCCTTTAATAACAGGTAATTTTGCATATCCTCTATCTTTATTTATTGCTTGTATAATTTTTTCATGTGTATCAGTCCTAATGTTATATTTATTTGAAGAATTTGCAAACCATGAGGTTTTTGTATTTGAATTATTCGAAATTCCATCAGTATTTTTATGAGTAACAATTATTTTTAAATTCTTTAAAAGTTTTATATATTTTTTAGATTCATTATTAATAACAAAATTGCCTGTTAAATTATTATAAATTTCTTTATTTAGTCTATTTTTTATTTCGTCTTCTAACTCATCAAACGAACTCAATAAGTTTTCATTACCACTATTAAATGATTTTTGTAGTTGATCTAAAACATATTCTAAGGTATATTTTATTTTTTTATTCCTACAGTTTTTCTCTCTTTCTCTTCTTTTGTGTCTTTTTTACTATTAATTTTAATTTTTTGTAATTCTTTATTTATATAATTATAAATTGCTAAACTAGCTTTTTGTTTATTTTCTTTCCATGTTAAATTTTTAGTACTGTGATAAGTTTTTAAATGATTTTTTATTGATTGAATATTGTTCATCATGTTAACCTTTTTAAAATTAGAAATACTATTTTCATTGCTCAAAAAATTATAATTGCTTTCATTATCAAATATAATTCTATAATTTAGATTATCTTCTCTATATTCATTATTTTCACTAAAATATTCTTCTTGGGATTGTAACTCTTCAGGGTATTCTATAATATAATTATTTAAAACTATTGATTCATTTAGATAAATTTTTGAGGTATATTTTGGATTGATATTCTTTTTCATTTGATCTATGTAGTTAATAACTTGATTAACATTATGTTTAGATAAATTCAAATATTTATTTAAGTTTTCAGTAATAAAAGCAACATCTAAACTAGTAGATTTGTTTATTTTACTTAAATGATAAATTATTGCAACTGTTATAGATGCAGTTATACCAATATCATATCCGCAACTTGTTATTAATATATTAATATTTTTTTGAGTTATATTATTTTTTTCTGGAATTTTATTTTTAGATGCCATGAGCTTTTTAAATTCATCAAAAAATTTATTGCTATCTTCTTTGCATAAATCATCTAATACTTTTTGTTTATCATCTACAGTAATAGCACGCGATAAAGAAAAAACTCTTTGAAAAAAAGAATTCTTAATAATAGATACGTTACTCATTTATTCACCTAAGATATAAAATGCACTATTTTCTTATAAGAAATAATGAATGTTATCATAATTATTAATAAATTTTATAGTGACAAAAATGCCACTCTTCTATTTTAAAAACTTTTTATATTTAACTAAAATGGATATATAGTAAAAATTAAAGAAGCAGTGGTAAATACTGGAGCAATTTATCCAAATAAAAAGAAAAGGGAAAGCAAAAATATAATTTCTAATTTAAAGTTTTTCAATATGTTCTTTAAAACTAAAATCACTTAATTTAAAACCTAGTAAAAATAAACTTATAAAATAAGCACATCCCGCAACAAATAATAAAATTAATAAAGAAATTATGCGCACTGATGTAGCAGCAATAAAATCAAATGGTAAAAAGATTAAAGCTAGTTTCAATATAATTGCCATAATAGCATTAGCAATTATTAACTTTATAGAAAAAATTAACCATCCTTTTTGTGGTTGATAAATTCCTTTTTTAATTAATTGATAACATAAATTACCTGCATTTATACATGCACCTAAACTAATTGCTAATGCAAGACCTGCATGTTTAAAAGGTCCTACAAAAATTACATTCATAATTTGAGTACAAATAAGTGAAAAAATTGCTATTTTAACAGGTGTCATAATATTTTGATTTGCATAAAAACCTGGTGCAAAAACTTTAACTAAAATTAAACCAAGTAAGCCAACTGAATAAGCAATTAAGGCACGCTCAGTCATTATTGCATCAAACATTGTAAATTTGCCATGCATAAATAAAGTCATAGTTAACTGTTTAGCAATAAGAGCCAAACCAATTGTGGCTGGTAATGCTAACAATAAACATAATCTAGCCCCCCAATCTAAGGTTTTTGAGAATAATTCCGAATTTTTATCACTTGCATGTTTTGATAAATTAGGTAATAAAATAGTTCCTAATGCTACTCCTAAAATTCCTGT
>CALMTA010000159.1 GCA_937872505.1 uncultured Neisseriaceae bacterium
TACTTTGTTGAAAATTCATTTCTGCAAAAAAACTGATTTCATTCTCAGAGAAATTACGTTCAGACCATTCTTTAACAATATTATCATGTGTCATTTTAAATACCTCCAACATTTTGGCAATCGACTGCCATTCAATTTCATTATTTTTAGAATAAAGATCTATGCTATGCTTAATTAAAATTAATCCCTGATTAAGCCTAACAATATTATCCTGAATAATTTTTGCCTGTAAGTTTAATGAACTTAGCCAATCTAATTGATTGGTTTTAAGAATAGTTTTAATTTGTTTTAAATTAAAACCAATATACTTAAGGACACTAATTTTCTGGATAGTTTGTAAATCTTCACTGG
Source organism: uncultured Neisseriaceae bacterium (assembly GCA_937872505.1). Taxonomy (GTDB): domain Bacteria; phylum Pseudomonadota; class Gammaproteobacteria; order Burkholderiales; family UBA11063; genus Aquella. Next base: position 352 of record CALMTA010000159.1, read on the forward strand.
AGTAAAAACGATAACCAGCATCACTTTTATGATGAGGATTCAAAATATTTTCCTCATCATAATACTGTAAAGTACGAATAGTAATACCAGTTAATTTACTAAATTCTTTTATAGTCCAGTATTTAGCCATTTTTATCTCCTGACAATAATGTAATTTATCACGTAACGTGAGAGTCAAGATATTTATAAATTAAATGCTATACAATTAGCCTATTTACTCTTTGAACAAAACTAGTAGGGTCATCCAATTGTAAGCCTTCAGCAAGCATGGCTTGTTCAAATATAACAAAAGATAAATCCTTAATTTGTGTTTCATCAATACTTAACTCTAATTTTTTAATTAGTTCATGATTAGGGTTAACTTCAAGAATAGGTTTATTTTCAGGAGTAGTTTGTCCAGCTTGTTTTAATAAACGTTCAAGATGAATACTCATGGCGTTATTATCAACAACTAAACAACTTGGAGAATTTACTAATCTATGAGTTATTTGTACATCTTTTACTTTATCACCAAGAGTAGATTTTATTTTTTCAAGAATAGGTTTATTTAATTCTTCTTTATTTTGTTCTTCTACTTCTTCTTTTTTATCACTTAATTTACCTAAATCCAAGTTAGCTTTAGTAACCGAAGTCAAATCTTTTTTATTGTATTGAGTTAAATGACCTACTAACCATTCATCAATGCGATCAGTTAATAATAAAACCTCAATTCCTTTTTGTTTGAATATTTCTAAATGAGGGCTATTTTTAGCAGCATTATAAGTTTCAGCGGTAATAAAGTAAATTTTTTCTTGCCCTTCTTTCATACGGGAAATATAGTCATCTAAACTTACAGACTGGGTATGGCTGTCATTGAAAGTAGAAGCAAAACGTAATAATGATGCAATCCTATCTTTATTGCTAAAGTCTTCAATAACACCTTCTTTAATAACATTGCCAAATTCAGTCCATATTTTAGAGTAATTATCAGGTTCATTTTTGGCAATGTTCTCAATTAAAGATAATATTTTTTTTGTAGAACCTGAGCGAATTGAGTCAATATCTTTAGATGATTGTAAAATTTCTCTAGATATGTTAAGAGGTAAGTCCTGGCTATCAATTATTCCTCTAACAAAACGTAAATAATTAGGAAGTAGTTTTTCTGCATCATCCATTATGAATACGCGTTTAATGTATAATTTAATTCCATAGCGGCGATTGTGATCATATAAATCAAATGGAGCTTTACTAGGAATATATAATAGTTGTGTATATTCTTGCTTGCCCTCAACCTGAGAATGGCTCCATACCATAGGATCATTATAATCGTGTGAAATATGCTTATAAAACTCTTTATATTCTTCTTCAGTAATATCGTTTTTATTTCTGGTCCATAAAGCGTTAGCTTTATTAACAGTTTCTTTTTCATCAGAAATTATTTCTTTACCATCTTTATCATGTTCAGGCATTTTTTGCATTTTAATTGGGTAATTTATGTGATCTGAATATTTACGAATTAATGAACGTAGTTGCCAATCAGATAAAAATTCATCATTATCTTCTTTAAGATATAGAGTTATAATGGTTCCATTGTGTTCTTTAGTAGTATTTTCAATAGAATATTCACCAGTTCCCTCAGAAATCCATTTTACTGCCTCATCTTTACTTAAACCAGCTTTAAGCGTTAATAATTCAACTTTGCTAGCTACAATAAACGCAGAATAAAAGCCAACACCAAATTGTCCAATTAAGTTAGCATCTTTTTTTGCATCTCCAGATAATTTTTCCATAAATGCTTTAGTTCCAGATTTTGCTATAGTACCGATGTTTTCAATTACTTCATCATAGCTCATACCAATACCATTATCATTAATTGTAATAGTTTTTTCTTTTTCATCAAAACTAACAGTTATTGCTAATTCTTCATTGCTATTTAACTGAGGATTCTTAATTTGTTCAAAGCGTAACTTATCTATTGCGTCTGACGCATTAGAAATAAGTTCTCGCATAAATATTTCTTTATTTGAATATAAAGAGTTTATCATTAAATTTAATAATTGTTTTACTTCAGTTTGAAAACTCAAGGTCTTTTTATCATTCATATTGTATATTTCCTCTAAAATCATTTATTTATAGCTTAAATAAAAATTGCTATTTATAAAAGTACATAAAATTGATTTAAGGTTAGATTATAAATTTTCAAGGGCTTATTTAAAATAAGGTGAAGAATATGAGGTTGAAATTAATATGCTAACCCGAAATATTTTTTATTTTGAGTTAAAAAATATAAAAGGATATTATTAATTTTTCAAAATAGTATAAACTGTTAAGATCTGCAATTTGATAAGAGAGTAAGATATTTGGTTTATAATCCTGTTTACCACAACAAGGATTTGCAACAAAGCTAAATTTTTAAACGATCGGTTTCCTTTGATTCTTGAATCCACGATACACACAAAAAATAATTTTTGAAAAAATTTGTAATTATATGATATAATATTAGGCTCTGATTTTTCTATTGTGGTAAAATTATAAGAATAGGAAAGTTGGGCTTCAATAAAAATATTAATCGGGGAGCGTAGTCTATTTGCAGATTAGCAGGTAGCGTTGTGCGCGTTATACCCATTTTAAAGGTTTAAAAATGGCAAAGAAAATTATTGGCTTTATTAAGCTTCAAGTGCCTGCAGGTAAGGCAAATCCATCACCTCCAATTGGACCAGCTTTAGGTCAGCGAGGTTTAAATATTATGGAATTTTGTAAAGCATTTAATGCGAAGACTCAAGGTATGGAACCAGGTTTACCTATACCTGTAATAATTTCTGCATATTCAGATAAAAGTTTTACCTTTATATTAAAAACTCCACCTGCTTCGATTTTATTAAAGAAAGCTGCAAAATTACAAAAAGGTAGTGCAAAGCCGAATACAGTTAAAGTAGGTAAAGTAACCCGTAGTCAACTAGAAGAAATTGCTAAAACTAAAGAACCAGATTTAACAGCGGCAAATTTAGATGCGGCTGTAAGAACGATTGCTGGTTCAGCTCGTAGTATGGGTTTAGAAGTTGAAGGGGTGAAACTGTAATGGCAAAGTTAACAAAAAGAATAAAAGCTATGGCTATTTTTGATAAAAATAAGTTATATCCGGTAGCAGAAGCAATTAATATGGTAAAAGCATCAGCAACTGCTAAATTTGATGAATCTATTGATGTGGCAATTAATTTAGGGGTTGATCCGAGAAAATCTGATCAGATGATACGTGGTTCGTTAGTTCTTCCAAATGGGACGGGGAAAACGTTACGTGTGGCAGTTTTTGCTCAAGGAGCATCTGTTCAAGAAGCTCAAGCAGCAGGTGCGGATATTGTAGGGTTAGAGGATTTAGCTGAAGAAATTAAAAAGGGCAATATTAATTTTGATATTGTAATTGCTACCCCTAATACAATGCGTATAGTGGGAACTTTAGGTCAAGTTTTAGGGCCACGTGGCTAACCCTAAAGTTGGTACTGTTACAGCAGATGTTGCAACCGCAGTTAAAAATGCTAAAGCAGGACAGGTTCAATATAGAACTGACAAAAATGGAATTATTCATACAACAGTTGGACGTGCGTCATTTACTGTAGATAAATTAATGGGAAATTTATCGGCATTAGTTGATGCTATAGTAAAAGCAAAACCAGCTGGTAGTAAAGGTCAATATATGAGGCGTATTTGTTTATCAAGTACTATGGGTATTGGCGTAAAGATTGATCAAACAACTATCGAAAGATAGTTTATGGGGTAGAATATATTGTTATGTGCAATATGTTTTACATTATCAAAGACCGTAGGAGCCTAGTTTAGGCTTAATTATGTATAAATTTTTTTATATATGTCCGACGCAGATAGTGGTCCCAACAGTAAGCAAATTGTTTATTGGAATGCCACTATATTTTAAGGAGCTGAGCTTTGAGCTTAAATTTAGAAAGCAAAAAAGCAGTTGTAACTGGAGTTGTAGAGACTTTAAGTAATGCTCAAACTGTAGTTGTTGCTGAGTATCAAGGTGTAACAGTTGATAAAATGACTGCTATACGAGCTAATGCGAGAAAGGCTGATGTTTATCTGCATGTGTTGAAAAATACTTTAGCAAGAAAAGCAGTTGAAGGAACTAAATTTGCGCCATTAGCTGATAAATGTTTTGGGCCGTTAGTGTATAGTGTTTCAGCAGATCCGATTGCTGCAGCAAAAATCATTAATGATTTTGCAAAGGATAATGCTCAAGTAAAGATTATTGGCGGAATGTATAATGATCAATTACTTGATGTTAAAGGTATTAAACATTTAGCATCTATCCCTAGCAGAGAAGAGTTATTAGCTAAGGTTATGGGTGTTATGCAACAAATACCTGCTAGTTTTGTTCGTTGTATTGCTGCAATTCAAGCTAAAAAAGCAGAAGCAGCTTAATTAAATTATTTATATATTAGGAGTTCTATATCGTGGCTATTTCTAGACAAGAGGTTATTGAAGCTATTTCTCAGATGACAGTAATGGATTTATCTGACTTAGTGAAAGAAATGGAAGAAAAATTTGGTGTTTCAGCAGCAGCGGCAGTTGTATCAGCTGGTGCAGCTCCAGCGGCAGCAGCGGTTGAAGAAAAAACTGAATTTGATGTAATGTTACTAGAAGCTGGACCAAATAAAGTATCAGCAATTAAGGCTGTTCGCGAAATTACTGGATTAGGTTTAGCAGAAGCAAAAGCTGCAGTTGAAGCTGCACCAAAAGCAATCAAAGAAGGTGTTTCAAAAGCAGATGCAGAAGCTTTTGTTAAGAAATTAACTGAAGCTGGCGCTAAAGCAGAATTTAAATAAACGTAAAACATAACAGTATTTAATAATTAAATACTGTTATGTTTTAAAAGTAAAGTAAAGTAAAGAATAATAACTATTGGTGCGCGTTAGTAGTTATCATTTTTTTCTTTTCTATATATTATATCAATAATTATCATACTCTTTGGAGTTATTCATTTACTGAAAAAAAACGTATTCGCAAGAGTTTTGCTAAACAACCAGCAGCTTTAAAGGTGCCATATCTTTTAGATATGCAAAAAAAATCATTTGAGGAGTTTTTACAAAAAAATGTTACTCCATCAAAGAGGCAAGACATTGGATTACAAAAAGCATTTTTAGATGTTTTTCCAATTGTTTCTGCAAATCATTCAATTCGACTTGACTTTATAAATTATTTGTTAACTGATCCCGTATTTGATGTTAGAGAGTGTTTATTGCGGGGAATTTCTTATGCTGGTAAACTTCATGCTAAAGTTAGATTAACTGTTTTTGATAAAGATAGTGATAATAAAACAGTTCTACATAGTGTAGATGAAAATGTTTATATGGGAGAAATCCCTTTTATGACAGATAATTGTTCTTTCATAATAAATGGAAATGAGCGAGTAGTGGTATCTCAACTGCATCGTTCACCGGGAGTATACTTTGAGCATGATAGCGGTAAAAATCATTCAGCTAATAAACTACTTTATTCTGCTAGGATAATACCTTATAGAGGTAGCTGGCTGGATTTAGAGTTTGATGGTAAAGACCTAATTTATTTTAGGATTGATAAACGTCGAAAAATGAATGTTACTCTTCTTCTAAAAGCTATTGGTTATAATCATAGTGAGATTCTTGATTTATTTTATGATAAAGATACTTATGTAATTAAAAAAGGTAAAATATTTAAAACGATTATTGCTGAGAGATTAAAAGGTGAGGTAGTACGTTTTGATATTGTAGATAAAAAAGGCAATTTAATTGTAGCACATGATAAAAAAATTACTACTAAGCAAATTAGAGAAATGGAAAAAGCTGGCATAAAAGAAATTGCGGTTCCAGTTGATGATTTAATAGGTAGAATATTAGGTTCTGATTTAACAGATTTAGAAACAGGTGAAGTTATTGCGCGTTCTAACTCTATTATCACTGAAGATATCATGAAAAAAGTTTTAGAAACTGATATTAAATTGATAGAAATTTTATATATAAATGATTTAGAGCATGGGTCGTATTTAGCTGATACATTACGTGATGAAGAAAATAGTAAGGAAACTGCAGAAAGTACGGTTGAAGCAATCCATCAAATTTATAAAATGATGCGACCAGGGGAACCTTACTCTGAAGAAATTGCTAGTACGGTTTTTTCTCGAACATTTTTTAATTCAGAAACATATGATCTATCACAAGTTGGAAGATTTAAATTTAATTCAAGAACATATCAGAATGAATTAGATCCAAAAACGCCGTTATGGTTTAAAAATTTAATTGAAAAATTAGATGATCAAAGAGATCAAGATAGTATTTTATTAACTAAAGAAGATATCTTAATTTCCTTAGGGGTTCTTATTGAGTTAAGAAATGGGCGAGGAATTATTGATGATATTGATCATTTAGGAAATCGCCGTATTCGTGGAGTTGGTGAATTAGTAGAAAATCAATTTAGGGTCGGTTTATCAAGAATTGATAAAGCGGTAAAAGATAAATTAGGTCAATCTTTAGAGGAAAAAGATTTATTACCTAATAAATTAATTAGTGCAAAACCCATTACATCAAGTTTAAAAGATTTTTTTGCAACTAGTCAATTATCACAATTTATGGATCATACTAATCCTTTAGCAGAAATAACCCATAAGCGACGTATTTCTGCATTAGGGCCTGGTGGTTTAACAAGAGATCGTGCCGGTTTTGAAGTACGTGATGTTCATGTAACTCATTATGGTAGGGTTTGTCCTATTGAAACGCCTGAAGGGCAAAATATTGGTTTAATTAATTCATTAGCAGCTTATGCAAGACCCAATAAGTTTGGTTTTTTAGAAACACCATATAGAAAAGTTAATAACGGAAAAGTAACTGATGAAATTCATTATTTATCTGCAATTGATGAAGCTAAATATGTGATTGTACAAGCAAATGCTTTATTAGATAAAGATAATAAATTAGTTGATGATGTAGTGACTGCTAGACAAAAAGGAGAAACAAAGTTAGTTCCTTCAGATACAATTGATTATATGGATGTGGCAGCTAATCAGATGGTTTCTATTGCTGCTTCATTAATTCCTTTTCTTGAGCATGATGATGCTAACCGTGCATTAATGGGTTCTAATATGCAACGTCAAGGGGTACCTTGTGTTAGAGCAGATAAGCCGTTAGTAGGTACAGGAATGGAGCGTGTTGCTG
>CALMTA010000160.1 GCA_937872505.1 uncultured Neisseriaceae bacterium
AAACGAAAAAATAGGATATGAGCTAAGTAATTTAATTCAGATGCTTGATTCTTATTACCGCGAAATTAAAAGCGGAACTACAAATAGCTACGCTCAGCAACTACCCCGACTTGCTTTATCTAATGGATTAACTGATGGAGGAGCAGCCATTACCCCTTTTGCTAATAACGCAGGCGGAAACATGGCTACACTTGCAATAGCAGGCGGCCTTATGGGCATAGCTAATCAAGGCACTGGTATTAATAGCTCTAAGAGATGCATTACTAAGCTTCAAAAACAATACTTACTTAAATTAATCAAAGATTATATTAATGCTCACGGAGTGATACCTGAAGCATCACGAAAATTTTGTGAAAAATTTCTAGCAATTAAACGTAGTGCAAATGGTAATAATTTTATATCAAAGAAATTTTCTTCTCATAGCAAGAGGCAATTTAACAAACTTTTCCCATCTGAAATGCCTAAAACTGTTCTAAATAAGTCCCCAGAAGAAATGTTAGGTGGTTATATTGAAATTAAGGCAAAACTTAAAAGATATATTAAAGAATCAAAATATCAAGCTTTAAATACATTTTTAGATACCTTTTTAAATAGCATTCAAAAAGAGGTAAACCCTAAAATTGAACATTTAAATATAGAAAAAATAGTATTTAAAAACGGTAATTTTAGGGGTAATTTATATGCACACTTGATTCATGCATGGAAAAGTAAAAATACTTCACTGCCTTCAGATTCTAAATCACTTGATTCTTTGGAACTTGCTATAACAAAATTAGGGGCATTAAAAAAAGAAGTAAATAAAACAAATGAGTCTGATTTTGAAAAGCTATTTGAACTTGCTATAAATTTAAAAGCGAATGATAGATATACATTTTTAAGTGATTTGGAAAATTTACTTTTTGCAATTGATTCAAGTGGATGCACTTCTACTCAAAAAAATAGTATTATTCAATATTTAGATAAAGAATTTAAATCAAGTGAAAATAATCCCAAATTTAATTTAATCAGGCACAAAAGAAATCTTTTAAATGTAAATCTTTTTGGCACAGCTATAGGTTATCAATCTTTTGCTGTAGGAAGCGTTATTGGATCTGGTTTTGTGGCAAGTGGTTTAAGTTGGACGGGGTTTGCATCTTTATGGCCAATGCTGGAAATCCTAAAGACTGGTAATACCACTACTTATTCAAGTGCAACAGAAATTTTAAATTATTACAAAAATAAAATTAAATTGGAAAAATCAAAGGAGCCCATGAATGAGGCTTCAGATCAAAATGATTTGAACTATTATAGAAAATATATAACAGATTCAATGTATAAAAATGAAAATTCAGAAAATAGATTCACATGTATTCTTAGGGATTTAAAGAAGATTGAAAGTAAAAGCTTACAATATGTTCTTTTAACTAGCACCTTTAAGGGAGAGTTGCTTATTAATAAATTATTTACTGAACTGTTACAATCGAAGAAATCTACCTCTAATGCTAAAACACCAGTACAAGAATTAATAACTTTATGGCAAAATTGCAGTAAACCCTTTATTTTATCGAATTCAATGATAGAAGTTACTTTTTTAAAATCAATGGATTTTAATAGATTTAAACAATATGTAGCTAATATAAAGCCTAAATTTGGACCTGAGGCATTTATAGCGTTTTATCATGTTATAGCTATTATTTTAGATAAGAATAAGTCAGAAAGTGGACTAAAAGATGAAGAAAGTGAGTCAGAAGAACAGCAAAAAAAATTGTTATGGTTTGCTCAAATTATTAAAAGAGCAGAAAAGGATAAAACTTCTAATTGGCGTCCTTTAATTCAAGAATCTAAAAATAAGCAATATGTGAAACGATTACCACTAAGAATTATAGGGGGGTTAATTTGGTCAGTAGGGAGTCAGTTGATTGTTTCAGCTCTCGTTAGTTCCACTGTAGGTATTATACCTGCTGCCTTAGGTTTATTATTTTTTAATGCTTTACGTGGTCTAATTTATGCTCTAGCCGCCGATCAAGCAAGCACAAATCTAACTAACTCTAAAAAAGCATTAGATGTATCTTATTTACTTTATCAAAACCTCAAATATGGAGAAAATATTGATATTAACCGCAAAAAAGAAATAAAAGATTTTAAAAATTTTATTCAGAACAACAAAATATATCACAACGGGCTAAAGGAGCTGTATGAGAACAAGAAAAATATTTACAACATATTTGAATGTTATAGTGAGAAAGATAAGAAAAAGGATGAGGAACAATATCTTTCGAAATTAAATACAGCAGCTAGTAAGGAAGCAGTATTTTTGGAAATAGATTCTATCATAGGGGAACTTTCTAAAGAGGTAGTTGATAAGTATTCTGCAAGTGAAGCCATTGTAAGATTATTATATATTTTAGACAAAGCGACATTCAATGAAGCAACTGAAATTAAGAATGCTACTAATCAAGATAAGGATTTGCAAATTAAAAAATTAAAATCTCTAATTATTACCTCAATAAAGTTTCAATTTTGTAACGGAATGCTAGTATTTTCAAAACAATTATCCCGCAAAAGAAATGTGTTTTCAGTTTATGATTTGGCTTACGCTTTATTTAGTTTTCCCGCGATAGCTGCAAATTGCTTTCATGCTGGCCCCATACTACAAGCAATAGTCGGAGCGATTTCGGATACTGTAGGATTGAAACTTTCTAGTAAGGAGAATAAAACCAATAAGACGACGTCTATTAAGCATGGCGAAAATGTTTTTCGTAGGTTTGAAGAAAGATATTATCAATACTCACCCGTAAAGTGAAGCGTCAGATTAATAGAATTTTTTCATACCCTCATATTTTCCAACTCAATTTTAAATAATTTAAAGTGTATGTCTTTCCATGTACATTATAATTAACTCATATTTATTATTCATATAATTTAATTTACAAAATTACCTTTACTAATTTTTATATAACTCAATTGTATTATGAAATATGGAAAATATTAGTTATTACTTTTGAGTTAGGCATTACATTTTATATCTTTTGATAACTCTATAAAACATTTATTTTTCCTATTTTAGAAGAGTAATCTTTAGCCAGTAAACTAACTTGATGTAAAACTCTTAAAGATAATTCTTTATAAATTTTTGCAATCTGGGTTTCCTTAGACCTTACAGGATTTCCTTCATCTGAAGATTGGCGAATGCTAATATCTAATGGAATTTTAACCAATATTTCTAAATTGTAATCTTTTGCAATCTTCTCTGCTCCCATTTCTCCAAAAATAGCTTCAGCAAAACCACAATTAGCACAAATATGAATACTCATATTCTCTATAATACCCAAACATGGAATATCTAATTTTTTATACATCTCGATACTTTTAATTACATCAATTAATGCAATATCTTGTGGAGTAGTAATAGCTATCACCGCTGTAATAGGCATTTTCTGACACATAGTTAAATGTATATCTCCAGTGCCAGGAGGCATATCTATAATTAAGAAGTCTAATTCACCCCATTGAGTATCATAAAGTAATTGATCTAATGCTTTGCCTACAATTGCCCCACGCCAAATTGCCGGTTGCTTTTCTGCTATCAAAAAACCAAACGAAATAATTTTAATACCAAATTTTTCTAAGGGAACAAAACATTTATCTATTACATCTGGTTTAAAATCTTTTTCACCAACTAATGTAGGAATGGATGGCCCGTAAATATCTGCATCTAATAATCCTATCTTTATACCTAATTGAGCTAAACTTATTGCTAAATTTATTGCTGTAGTGGATTTACCTACACCGCCTTTTCCCGAAGTAACTGCAATAATATTTTTTATATTTGGTATCCGTGTTTGGCCATGTTTAATTCTATGTGGTATAATCTCTACCTTTGAAATTTGATGAGTTGTATCCATATAACCATACCCTATTTTAAAATTAAATTTATAATAATACTTAACATATAAGCACATTTATACAGAATACAAGAGTATAAAGTTAGTTTTGTTTTAAACAAATAATTTAAAAGGTTAAAATTAATGATAGATGAATTAGTAAATGAAAATCAAGAAAAAAGTATGATACAACCTGAAATGCAGCAATTTGAACAAATTGCACCAACAATCAATATTGATGACTTTAATAAATTAGATTTACGAATAGCAAAAATTATAGATGCAAAACATGTTGATGGTGCAGATAAATTAATTCAATTAACATTAGATATTGGCATTGAAAAACGAAACGTTTTTGCAGGAATCAAATCTGCTTATAACCCTGAAAACTTAATAGGAAAATATACAGTAATGATTGCAAACCTTCAACCACGAAAAATGAAATTTGGTTTAAGTGAAGGAATGGTGTTAGCAGCAAGTTTTGAAGATAAAAATAGCGGCATTTATTTATTAGAACCTCATGATGGTGCAAAACCAGGGATGCGTATCCGTTGAAAGAATT
>CALMTA010000161.1 GCA_937872505.1 uncultured Neisseriaceae bacterium
ATAGTAATGGGCAAAATGAAAGATTTAATATATGCAGTTAATTCTGGATTTGCTGCTACTAGTACCTTGGTTATATATTTAATTACCAAAATATTATTAGTTTTATTAGCAATGTATTTATTTTTTGCTTTAATTGATTATTTGATTCAAAAGCGTAATTTAAGAAAACAACTAATGATGACCAAGGAAGAAATTAAGCAGGAATATAAAAATACTGAGGGTAATCAAGAAATTAAAGGAAGACGTAAAGAGTTACATAGAGAGCTCACTGATTCAGATGACATGGAAAATGGAGTAATGGATGCAACTTTGGTTTTAGCAAATCCTACACATATTGCAGTAGTTATTGTTTATAAGCCATCTCAGTATCAATTACCTTTTATTTTATTTAAAGCTAAAGGGATGTATGCACAATTAACATTTCAGTTTGCAAAAAAACATGGAGTTTTAATTGTTCATGACAAATATTTAGCACGAAAACTTTATAAAGAAGTGGAGATCGGAAAAGAACTTTCTCATAATTTAATTAAATATGTGGCAGAAATAATAGGAAAAAATATTCATTTATTACCTAAAGTGCAAAAAGAGCTTTATCAAATACAGATACAAAATCAAATGAATGATCCATTTTCTGCAGTTCCAACACTTAAATATAGGTGATAATTTTGTCACTTGTGTTGTTTATATAAGGAGAGTAAAATCATATATATAAAAATTAAGCAAGCAATAGATTTATAAATTAACGTTTTAAATTTAATTTTTTATAAGGATAAATACCATGGCTAAACCAATTAACATAGAAAAATTTAATGAAAATAATACTTTAATAAATAAAAAAAACATTTTTGTGCCAACAGCCCCAGTATCTGCTGATGGCAAAGTTATAAATACTAAGACGAATTTATTATCACAAGATAGTAGCAAAAGTATTGATGATTTTGAATTTTATTTTCCTGAATATTTAAATTCTGCAACTCCAGATTTATCTAAACTTAAAAGTAAGGTGGAAAATAATATATTTAATGAAGATATTTTAAGTTCTAACAATGCATTTAGATTAATTTTAATATGGTTATTTACTCATGTGTATCCAAAAATGACACAATTGGCAGATAATAACTTAAAGTTATCTAGCGAGGGTGCGGTAGAAGCTTTGAAAAATTTTACACAGCTTTCTTTAATAAGTTTAGCGACTATTAAAAACGCCTATGAAAAAGAAATTTCAGCAGCTAATTGTCAGCTGGCAAGTTCAATCGTTGACTTTGCAGGTAGTGCTGCACAATTGGGTTTAGGTGTGCGTAATCAGATTAAAAATGGTGACCATCAAATTGCACCCGAAAAATTAAAAATGCAAAAAGCTTTAAAAGATAATATTAAGAATGAACTTACTAAGTATGAGGCTGAAGGTGATGCAAGGCTTAACCTATATGGTTCTGAGTCAGACTATACAAGAACAAGGAATAGAGTAAATGGCGAAGTTGCGAATGATCAACAAATATTTAGAAGATTGGGAAATATTAATCGAGATCAAGTAGCAGCTTTGGATAATAGTGACTATTTAAAACATCTTGATGTTGTACATAAAGAGGTTACCAATGTATTAAACAACGAGGGAATGATTCATTCTAAATCGAACTTATTCATAGAAGTTAACCCAAATAGTCTTAATGATGAGGTATTAGTAAGAAGAACAGCTATTCTTGAAAGATCATTGCGTCAATATGATCATAGTTTAAATGATGATGATGCATATAATATACGTTCAACAAAGTTAAATAAGTATTTCTTGACTAAAAAGAGGGCGTTAGAAGTAGGGGAGCTTTATGCTCAAGGAGTGGGTTCTGCTGTAAAAATGATTGGAGCTATTTCTAAACAGCAAGGAGACTTTAGGGCTGCTGATAGTAAGCGTATAAATGAGGGGAACACTGTATTTATGCAAGTATATGGCCAAGAGATGCAAAATAAGTTTGCTCAAATAGACGGTTTAAAAAATGTTTGTAAAGAAGCATTTGATTTACTTGCTAAGTATTTAGAAAATTATTTTAATGCTGCTAATGCAAGTAATTTACAAAGATAGGGAAAATAGTAAATTTTAGGTAGTCAGGTAATAACAGCGACTGCTGTTAAAGGCGAAAAAAGCGGCTTATTGGAGATGACTTCATTGGATCAGCAACAAATTTCTGGTGCTGATCCTGCGAGTGTTAGCCAATTTAATAATACTTTATTTAATACGATAAAAAATGAGTTTAGTCAACTACTAGATGTGGGTAAACATAACAATACAATTGTTAGTAGTAGTATTGAGTTTTCAAAAAACCCTAGCGGTTTGAATGCGTTAAAGCTACAAGCAATAGATAATATGTATTCACAATCAAGCATATTAGTAAGTAAATTAGTTGGTTTAACCGTAAAAGGTATTGATACGTTAGTTCGTATTCAGTAAAAAATATTTGGAGTAATTAATTATGCAAGCAGTTCAATCATTAGATACAGTTGGCAAAAAAATCAATAATATAGATAGTCTTTATGATAATGATTTTTTGAAAAAAACAAAATTTATAGATCCTATAGTTTTTTCTGGAGAACCTTTTTCTGCAGCTAATAATGAATTTTTTGTACCTCAATTTAAAATTAACACTATAGAAAAAAAAGTAGATGATAATATAATAAAGGATATTTATACTAATAATGCAAATTTTTCTGATGAAACACGATCTTTTTCGCAAGATTTATTAAGTTTATTAATACTTTTTGATATGAAAAATAAATTTATGAAGAATATTGCTGTAAACCAAGATTCAATAGTTAATTATTTAGACCAATGTAGTAAATTAATTCAAATGGTTGCAGATGCAGCAAATTCAGAATCAAAATTGAAAATGGCTGAGTTACAAAAAGAAATAGAAAATATTACTTGGTGGTCTGCACTTGCTAATATTGTATTAACAATTATAGAAATTGTAGTAGCAGCTTTTGCTATTGCTACTGGTAATGGATTTTTATTAGCAATTACAATTATGGCATTAGCACAAACATTAACTAAACTAGGAGCATCATTTTTTGTTTTATATGATCCTAAAAATCAAACAGCAATTGATTATATGCAGAATGGTGTATTTGCTGCTTTTGGTTCAGACAAAACTCTAACTCAATTTGCACAAACAGTTTTTAATATAATTACGTTAGGGGCAAATATTTTTGCTGGAGCTGCCCATCTTTTTATTAATGGTTTAGCAAATCTTAACAGGTTTGTGGTAGCTATGATTACTAACCTTATTCTAACACTGATAGGAACGGTTGCCTCTATTATTAAAGCAATAATTGCTAAATTAAGTGATAATAATGATAATGATCAACAGCAGGGGGTATCTTGGGATCAAGGTCTTAGTGGCGGGAGAGGGGGGGGGAAGTTGCTTCTTATTTTTTTTTTGTTT
>CALMTA010000162.1 GCA_937872505.1 uncultured Neisseriaceae bacterium
CTCCTGATTCATTATACGTAAAATTTTATTACTCACACCCTCCTGCTTCTATACGCATTGCTCATCTTAGAGAATAAATAAAATGCAAGGCCTAATTATTAAAAGTTTTGGTCGCCAATTTATTGTAGAAGTTGATGGTATTAATTATCAATGTGTCACTAAAAGTAAAAATACTAAATATGTTGTAGGTGATTTAGTTATAGTTGATTTAATTAACAATCAGCAAGCACAAATTATTGAATTAATACCTAGAAGAAATCTAATTTACCGCTCAGAAAAAAATCGAAGTAAAATTATAGCAAGCAACGTAAATTTAATTCTTATAATAATTGCTGTTAAACCAAATTTTAATATGGATTTTCTTAATGGTTGTCTTATTTGCTCAGAATCACAAAATATAAAACCTTTAATTATTATTAATAAAACAGATTTAATTGAAACTAACAAATTTAAAGAATCAATAATTAATCTATATCAAAACCAGCTTGGTTATAATGTACTTACTCTATCAGCAATTAATAATTGTGATACATTAAAACCAATACTAGAAAACTATACAAGTTTATTAATAGGCCAATCGGGAGTTGGTAAATCAACTATTATTAACAAAATTATTCCTAATGCTCATACTAAAACAGGAGAAATTAATAAAGCTCAAACTAGTGGAACTCATACTACCACTTATGCAACCTTATATCATATAGATAATAACTCACAAATCATTGATTGTCCTGGCTTGCAAGAATTTGGATTATATCATTTAGATATAGAAAATTTAATTGAATATTTTCCCGAATTAATTAAATTTAAAGGCAAATGTCGTTTTCGTAATTGCAGCCATATTAATGACTTAGGTTGTGCTATTGTTGAAGCAGAAAAAAAGGGAATTATTGACCATAATAGATTAATATATTTACAAAATCTAATAACAACATTGCAAAGTAAAAAAAATTATTAAGAAACATTTAAAATGTTACAAAAAGAAATTAATAACTCCATAAAAAACGATTTAATAAAAACTATTAATTCTCCTAAAGCTGAATTACATATTCATCTAGAAGGCTGTTTAGAACCAGAAATGATTCTTAATATTGCAAAAAGAAATGGTATCCCCATTAAACATAAAACAACTAATGAAATTAAAGATTCTTATAAATTTAATAATTTAAAAGATTTCTTAAACTTATACTATCAAGGAATATCAATCCTAAAAACAGAAGAAGACTATTTTGAATTAACGTATGCTTACTTGTCAGAAGCTCATAAAAATAATATTACTTATACAGAAATGTTCATTGACCCACAAGCCCACATTATTCATGGAGTACCTCTTAAAAATATTTTTCAAGGTATTGAAAGAGCTATAATTCTCGCAAAGAAAAATTACTCTATAAATGCTAATTTAATTGTATCTTTTTTACGCCACTTAAGTCAAGATAATGCATTAAAAGTTTTTGATCAAGTTATGGAGTTTAGAAATAATTTTATTGGTATTGGACTAGATTCATCTGAATTAGGAAATCCACCTAATAAATTTAAACTTTTATTTGACAAAGCTCGAATAGAGAATTTAAAACTAGTTGCTCATGCAGGAGAAGAAGGTCCCGCTAGCTATGTTTGGGAAGCATTAGATATTTTAGGAGTAAATAGAATTGATCACGGAAATGCAATTTGCACAGATAAAGAGTTAGTCCATAGAATAATCAAAGATCAAATAGCATTAACAATGTGCCCCTTATCAAATCATTGCCTAAAAGTTGTTTCCGATTTAAAAAATCATCAGGCATTAACTCTATTAAATCAGGGAGTAAAAATTACTATTAACTCTGATGACCCTGCTTACTTTGGTGGCTATCTAAATAAAAACTTTTTCAAATTAACAAAATCTCTCTCTTTAACTGTAGAAGATATTGAAAAACTTATTAAAAATAGTTTTGAAGCAAGATTTATTATTTAATAAAATTTTTAATAATCTGCATCCCATATTCCGTAAGAATTGCCTCAGGATGAAACTGCACACCAAAAACATTATACCTTTTATGTTTTAAAGCCATAATTTCATCTTTAAAACATTTGGCGGTAATTAATAAATCTGAATTTTCCTCAATATCAGTTACAATTAAAGAATGGTAACGACCAACTTTTAATGGATTTGGTATGTCATTAAAAATATCCATACTATTATGCGAAATTAAGCTAGATTTTCCATGCATAGGATATTTAGCTCGAGTTATTTTAGCACCGAAAGCCTGCGCTATAATTTGATGGCCTAAACATACCCCAAGCATTGGGATTTTATTATAAAAATTAGTAACTACTTGAAGTGAAATCCCAGCTTCATTTGGAGAACATGGTCCAGGAGATAAAACAATGTGGCTGGGATTTAACTGCTTAATTTCCTCTATTGTAATTTTATCATTCCGCACAATTTGCGTATTAAATCCCGTATTTTCAAAATATCGCGCTAAATTATAAACAAATGAATCATAGTTATCAATTAATAATATCATAATGCCTCATTTAATTTTTGCCCTTTTAGTAATGTTTCATTATACTCATCTATAGGGTTAGAATCAAGAGTTACAGCTCCACCAACATGGTAACTAATTGTTGAATTATTTATAACAATAGTTCTAATAGCTACTGATAAATCTACATTACCATTTAAGCTAAAATAACCAATACTACCACAATACACTCCTCGATAACTATTTTCTAATTCATCAATAATTTGCATTGCTCTAATTTTTGGTGCACCAGTAATTGAACCTGCTGGAAAACATGCTTTTATAATATCAAAAATTGAAGCTGTGGCCTTCAATTCTCCCTCTATTACAGATACTAAATGATGTACATTAGTAAAAGATTCAATAGCACATAATTGCGTTACATTTACACTATCTGCATTACAAATTTTAGATAAATCATTTCGCATCAAATCAACAATCATAATATTTTCTGCAATATCTTTTTCACTTTTTTGTAATTGAACTTTTAATGCAATATCTATTTCCTTATTATCACTTCGCTTAATTGTTCCTTTAATAGGTCTAGTTTCAATTTTTCGCTCTCTTATTGACAAGAATCTTTCAGGTGATGAGGATAAAATTTTAATAGAATCAAGATTAATAAAAGCAGAAAATGGTGCTTTATTTATTGTACGCAATTTTTGATAAAGTTCTTTTACCAAATAATTTTCAGGTAATTCAGCTTGAAAACAATGAGATAAATTTACCTCAAAAATATCTCCACTCCTAATATAATCCATTGCTTTCTGTATTATCTCTAAATATTCATTTTGAGTAAAATTAGAAACAAATTTAGGAGAAATAGGCTTAGTAGGTGCATTCTTTACATTAGTTGATAATTTAATATCTTGTTTAGCTTTATTATAAACAGAAATTAAATTTCCTAATTGTTCTTGATAATTAGTTAAAATACCATTTATTTCTACTACTATTAAATAGCAAATCTGCTTAATATTATCAAAGGCAAAAACCTGATTATATAAGCCAAACCAATAGGGTAATATTCCCTCAGTACTTATATCGCTTTTTTCTCTAATATTCTCCAACTCTTTGCATAAATCATAACTTAAATATCCAACTAAACCACCAATAAAAGGCGGCAAGTGTTCATTACTGGAACAAATATTAGATTGGTATAAATTATGCCAAATCTCAATTTGATTATCAATTGAATGACCTACAAATTCTTTTAAAGGATTAACTACTATATAACTATAACGTCCATAGTGAGAATGAAGAAAATTACTATCTAAAAAAATTGTTCCAAATCTATTTTCTACTAGCTGAAAAATTTTATTTGGTTCAATATAAGGTAAAATTTTTAAATTCAGCATAACTAAGAAGAGATTAATCTTATTTTAAAATCTATTTTTTTCCATTGATCAATTTCTTCATTTACAGAATATAGTGTAAGCTGATTATTCTTTAACCAATTCTCTTCAATAAATAAATCAAAACCATGTTTACTTGGATTAGTAATTTTTAATTCAGCTTTAAAATCTTTTCGATTACGATTAAAAATAACTGATAACCTAAAAGAAATAATCATTAATAATAACTTTGTTTTTACTCTTCTTTTTTCTTGTAAAATTTCAATTGCTTTTACTAAACTACCTCTATGAGAACGAATCAAATCTGCAAGAACAGTCTGCTCTGGCTTAGAAAAACCTGCTAAATCTGCATTGCCTACAATATACGCTCCATGCTTTTGATAATCATTGTGCGAAATACTCAAACCAATTTCATAAAGCTCTGTTGCCCACTGCAAGAGTTTTAGCTGATTTTTATCAACTTTAACAATTTCAATAAAATTCATATCTATTTTTTAATGCATTTACAGTGTGTATGCGTAAATCATCATCAGACTTCCTGCCTAATAAATCATACATAACCCCTTCACGTAATGAACCATCAGCAATAGTCATTTTATCTAATTGAAGCTCTTCAAAAATAGCAATTAAAATAGCTAACCCTCCTGCTATTACAGGATTTCTATCTTCCTTTAACCCAGGAACAGCCAAATTTTTTATCTTTTTAAATTTTAATAATATTTTTTTTATTTTATATAAACTATTTAAAGTAATCTGCTCTGAAAATCCGTTTAGAATAATCAAATCATACAAAGCTCTGATAGTACCAGAAGAACCTATTGCTGCTACCCAATCATGTTTAGCGAATAAATGTTCCATTGCTTGAATTTTACTTCTAGCGGCAAAAATTGCATTATTAAAATTACTATCGGTAAGTTCTCCATTTTTAAAATAACGATTACTAAAGGAAACACAACCCATGGTAACGCTTTCCATTATTTGTGGCTTATAACCTCTACCAATAATAAATTCTGTTGAACCGCCCCCAATATCTACTACTAATTGTTTTACTTCAGAAAATGCTAGAGAATGCATAGCTCCAATATAAATCAATCGCGCCTCTTCATTACCTGAAATTACTTCAATATTAAATCCTAAAATTTTATTAGCTTCTAAAATAAAGTCTTCAGCATTTTTAGCAATTCTTAAGGTACTAGTGCCCACAACTCGTACTTGATGGCGATCAAAGCCTTTCAATCTTTCAGCAAACCTAGATAATACTTTAAATGCTAATTCTTGCGACTCTTCTGATAAAATATTATTAACATCTAACCCTGCTCCTAGCCTTACTGGCTCTCTAATTTGGTCTATAGGGTATAAAATACCATCGTCTTTGATTTTTGCTACCAATAATCTAAAACTATTTGACCCCAAATCAACGGTTGCTAATAAATTATCATTCATATTAAATATATTTTTTCTAAAATTAAGAAATTATTTGAATATTACCATCTGCTTTTGCTAACACTAATTCATTTGCATTTCGTTTTGCAAATAAACCACAAGCCACAACACCTTCTATATTATTTAAATTGCGCTCTAATGATATTGGTTCTAAAATATCTAAATTATGAATATCCAAAATCCAATTACTATTATCAGTTATAAAACCTTCACGCCAAATTGGCATACCACCTAATTTTACTATTTCTCGTGCAGCATAACTTCTAGCTATTGGTAAAACTTCAACCGGTAAAGGAAATTTTCCTAATTTAGAAACATATTTTGATTCATCTACTATACAAATAAATTTGCGCGCACACATTGCAATTACTTTTTCTTTGGTTAAAGCACCACCACCACCTTTAATCATCTGTAATAAATGATTAATTTCATCTGCCCCATCTATATAAATATCAACTTCACTAACACTATTTAACTCTAAGACCGGAATATTATATCCTTTTAAAAGAGCCGTTGTTTGATTTGAACTAGAAACAGTACCTTTTATAATATGCTTTATCTGTGCTAATTTATCAATAAAATACTTAACAGTTGAACCAGTACCAACTCCAACTATCATATTATCTTCAACATATTTTACTGCATATTCTCCTGCTAATTTTTTCATTTGCTCTTGGTTTAACAAAGTTTTTCTCCAAAAAATTATTATTTACTCTTATAAAAATCATTGCCATATATTATAATTCCTACTTCATCGATATGATTTTTTAACCTTACATTTAATAGAGTATTATAGTGCAATATATCAAATATATAGGGCATAAGATTTTCTTCATTTAATACATACTTAATATGACTAATGTCGTCCGTAGTTAACTCATCTCCAAATAAGGCAATATCCACATCAGAACCACTTTTGTAATTACCCATCGCTCTAGAGCCAAAAACTTTAGCTAATATTATTCTATTGCAATTAGCAAATATATGCTGAATTTCTTTTATTTCGTTATCCTTTAAACCAAATTTCATACTATATCTCAAGACTTAAAGTATTTAATAACTTTTCAAAACAGGGTAAATATTTAGTTATAATTTTATCTACATTTTCTAAAGCTTTATTCTCACTATAAATATGCGATAACTCATTTCGTAATTCTAAACCTTCTAACCAGATACTACCGTCTACAATATAATTATTTTGAAAAGCAATTTTAATGGATTCTCTAGGTGATTTAACAATAAATCCATCTGCTTCTAATTTATCTTTTAAAAGCTTCCAGGCTAGTTCAAATGTTATTTGGTAAGCTTGAATTAAACCAAGTTGAGAAGCTTCATCAAGATTTTCTTTCGAAATGATTCTCTTTATTAAATCTACAGCTTTTTGGTACGCTTCAAAACGTTGTTTCCATCGAATATCTTTTAAATTATCTACCATAATAAAATCCATTTCATAAAAATAATTTATTTATAAAACCTATTTTTAATATCATTTATTATTCCATCTTTATCTAAGCCACTGATTTTTAATAATATTTTAGGATCACCATGCTCTAAGAATCCATCTCTTAATCCTAAATTTAATACCGGCATAATAATTTGCATTGCTTGCATAGCTTCTAAACAAGCTGACCCCGCGCCACCTTCTATAACATTTTCTTCTATAGTCACTATATACTTATGCTGTTTACAAACTTGCTTAATTAATTCTTGATCTAATGGTTTTACAAACCGCATATTACAAACTGTTGCATTTATTTCATTAGCTACTAATTTAGCAACCTCTACCATAGAACCAAAAGCTAATATGGCTACCTCTATACCCTCTCTTACAATTTCACCTTTTCCAATTTCTATAAGCTGAATATTCTCATTAATTGCAGCTCCAATACCAGAACCACGTGGATAACGTACAGCTGTTGGCTTATTACTTCTATATGCAGTCCATAACATTTGATAACATTCATTTTCATCACTAGGTGCCATTATTTGCATATTGGGAATACAGCGAAGATACGATAGATCAAATGCACCTATATGAGTTGGTCCATCTGCTCCAGCTATGCCAGCTCTATCAATAGCAAACATTACGGGTAAATTCTGCAATGCCACATCATGAATCAATTGATCATAACCACGCTGTAAAAAAGTAGAATATATTGCAACTATAGGCTTAATCCCCTGAGTTGCTACCCCTGCTGCAAAAGTTATTGCATGCTGTTCAGCAATACCCACATCAAAAAATTTATCTGGATATAATTGCGCAAATTCAACCATTCCTGAACCTTCGCGCATAGCTGGAGTTATAGCAATAAAATCATTTTCTACTTTTGCCATATCACATAACCATTTGCCAAATACTTGAGTATAAGTTAAACTACTTGCCTTTCCTCCTTGCATTCCTTCATCTGGATTAAATTTTGTAACTCCATGATAACCAATAGGGTTATTTTCAGCTAGTTTATACCCTTGACCTTTTTTAGTTACAATATGCAGAAATTGTGGATTAGATAAATCTCTTACTTTAGACAATGTTTCTACCAATTCTTCTATATCATGACCATCAATTGGTCCTATATAATTAAAACCTAATTCTTCAAACATGGTGCCAGGCATAATCATACCTTTAACATGCTCTTCCATAAGATGAACCATTTTTTGCATACTCGGTACCAAACTTAACGCTTTATTTGCTGTTTGTTTTACGGAGTTATAAAATCTACTAGCTAAAATCCTTGACAAATATCTGCTAATAGCCCCTACATTTTCTGAAATAGACATCTCATTATCATTTAGTATTACTAAAATATCTGATCCTAACCAACCAGCATTATTAAGACCTTCAAAGGCTAACCCGGCAGTCATTGAACCATCACCAATTATTGCTACTACTTTATTGTTAATATTTTTTTGCCGATTAGCTATTGTCATTCCTAAAGCTGCTGCAATAGAAGTTGAGGAATGCCCAACCCCAAAAGTATCATATTCACTCTCATCTCTTTTAGGGAAACCAGCTAAACCTCCATATTGCCTTAAGCTATCCATCTTATTTCTACGCCCAGTCAATATTTTATGGGCATAAGATTGATGACCAACATCCCATACTAGCAAATCATCTGGTGTATTATATACATAATGTAGCGCTATAGTTAATTCCACGCTACCCAAATTTGAAGCTAAATGCCCACCGGTTTTACTAACCTGTTCAATCAAAAACTCCCTTAACTCTCTTGATAAAATATATAACTGGCTTTTATCAAGTGCTCTTAAATCTTTAGGATAATTTATCTGTTCAAGCAGTGGAAATTTTGTCATACTAATTGTTTCAAAGAAAATCTCTAATTATTACGGTTATAAATGGAATTTGTTAATTCAATCAAATCATCACTATTATTAAAATCATTTAATTTATTAATAATATCATTAAAAATATTTGTAGCTAATTCAAAAGAAGGCTCTATACCAATTGTACTAACATATGTCGATTTATCGTTTATTATATCTTTATTTGCAATCTTACCTAAAGTTGCAGTATCTTTGGTAACATCTAAAATATCATCTTTAATCTGAAATAATAAACCAATATTATCTGCTATTTTAGATAAATTTGTATAAACTTCAAAATCAAATTTATCGCCGCACAAATACCCAGATAAAATAGCTGCTTTTATTAAAGCTCCAGTTTTTAAAGCATGCATTTTTTTTATAGCTTCTAAATCTAATTTTACTCCCGTAGCAATTAAATCAATTGCTTGCCCGCCTGCCATGCCATTGTAACCAATGCTTTTAGCTATTAATTCAATAATTTTTAGTTTAGTTACGGGATTAAGCAAAATTGAATCTGCACTTAACAATTCAAAAGCTAAACTTTGTAAGGCATCTCCAGCAAGTATACCAATTGCTTCATTATATTTTTTATGGCAAGTTAATACACTTCTTCTCATATCAGCATTATCCATTGCTGGTAAATCATCATGGATTAAAGAATAGCAATGCATTAATTCAATAGCACATCCAACATCAATTAATATATTTTCATTTGCCATACTTAATTTACCACTAGCCAAAGTTAATAAAGGCCTTAATCTCTTACCTCCATTAAGAGTAGAATAACGCATAGCATCTAATAATAAAAAATCTTCTATATGATTTTGTGAAAATATTATTATTAATTTGTCCTCAATTTTTTTTAACTCTAAATTAAATCTATTCAAGAATAAAATCCTTTAAAGCACCTGCCTCTGTATCAAGAATTTTTATTTTATGTTCAACTTCTTTCAATTTGTCTTGACAAAACTTTACTAAAAAAGTTCCATGTTGATATTTTTCTAAAGCTGATTCTAAAGAAATTTCATCATTTTCAATTTGCTCTACTATTTTTTCTAGTTCTACAATAGCACTTTCAAACGATTCTGGACTTTTAATCTTTACCATATTTAAACACCTATTATAAAAAATTAAACTAATTTGCGAATATATTTTATCAATATTACTGAAAATATAAAAGTTATTAAACTTATAATAAAATAACTAAAAAAAGAATTTAAATATATATGTTGAATTTGTTTTAATGAAACAGTTTTAGCATTAATTGCCGAATCTGCTGCTAATAATCCAGCTAATTTACCGCCTAAACCTATTGAAAGTAAAGAAACTCCCATCATAGCACCACGTAGGTGCTCAGGTACTAAAGAACTAACCATCGATAAACTAGTAGGGGATAAACATAATTCACCCACTGCAATTAAAAGATATGAGATAATTATAAATATATTAGGAAGAAAAATATTATAGGAGATTGAATACCAAATCCCAAACGATAAAAGGAAAAAACTTATTGAATTAAAGAAAAAACCTAAACTAAATTTAGCAGGAATTGATAAATCTTGTTGTTTTTGCTTTAAATAAAGCCAAATATAATTTATAATTGGACCAAAAATTATAACTCCTAAAGATTCAATAGCTGACATTGAGCTAGCTGGCATTGATAAATGACATATACGCCCAGTACATAAACTAATAGAAAAAAACTGTTGAAAAAAAAGCCCCCAGTATACTATTGCAAATAAAAATAAAAATAAAAAAGCAGTTAATTTACTCCGCTGGTTTCCTTTATGAGTAATTATACAATGTAAAATATAACTTAAACAAAATATCCCAACAAATATAAAATAAAAAAGTGATAATAATTCAGAATTTATAACAAAAAAAGAAATAAGAATCAATAATAAAACTATTCCTAAACAAAGAGCATAATCATAAATTGATACCTGATTTTTACGCCTATCAACTAAATTATATTTTAGCTTTCCTATATTAAATATTAGTAAAGCTAAAAATAAACCTAAACTGGAAGAAAAAAATACCGTACTCCAGCCAAAATATTGATTAATATAACCACCTAAAAAACTACCAGTAATTGCTCCAATATAAATCCCTACATAATATACCGTATAACCACTTTCTTTATGAATATCGTCTTTTTCATAAATAATACTTAACATACTTGATATATTAGGTTTTAAAAAACCAGTACCCACTGAAACAATAGATAAACCAATTACAAACTCATATAGACTTGCAGAAATTCCTAAAATTGAATAACCTAAAATTAATACTACCGTACCTATATTAATTGTATTCACATAACCTAAAATTTTATCGGCAATAAGTCCACCAAAAATGCTATTTATATAAGATAAAGCTGTGAATGAGCCAACAATTACATAAGCCTTACTATCAATCATGTGTAATTGTTTTAACAAATAAAATACTAATAAAGTTTGGATAACATAAAAACCATAACGTTCCCACATCTCAGTTAGGAAAAATATAGAAAAACCACGTGGCTGACCCAGATCTTTAATCATAAATATCCCATTAAAATATTACAAGCAATCTTTTTTTATCCATTTAATTTGCCTTTTATTATTAGATAACAAATATTCATTTGCTAAAAGAAAATGATTACACCCTAAAAATCCTCTATAAACAGAAAATGGCGATGGGTGAGAAGTAGTTAAAATTAAATGCTTATTTATATCTATAAATTTTGCCTTTTCTCGAGCGAAATTTCCCCATAACAAAAAAACTACATTTGTACAATGAGTATTAATTTTCTCAATAATTTTATCTGAAATAAAATCCCAGCCAATATTACTTAAGGAATTAGGTTTATCCTTTATTACAGTTAAAGAGCTATTTAATAGCAGTACTCCTTCTCTCGTCCAATCAAATAAAATATCTGCTGATATATTTTTATTACAATTATATTCTTGTTTTAATTCTAAAAGAATATTTTTTAAAGAAGGAGGTAATTTAATACCTTTATTTACAGAAAAAGCTAACCCGTTTGCCTCGCCTATGCCGTGATAAGGATCTTGCCCCAAAATCACCGCTTTAATTTCATTAATTTTAACTTTTGCCAAAGCATTAAATATTGATTCTTTTTCAGGATATATTTCATAAGAGCTTGATAAATTTAGCAATTTTTTATCAATCTCCATTAATTCATTTCCACAATCACTCATTAAAAAATTTTGCCAAAAAGTATCTAATAATAAAAAACTAGACTTTAAATAAGTTAATTGAAAATTTTTTTGCATAATTTAATTTACTTAATAACTGATCACGTTCAGCGGTTAAATCAATTTGATTTTGTAAGCCACTATTAATATTTCTTGTTTCATTCAGTTGTTCTAATTTAAATAATAATTTTTGTTTATTTACATATTCACCGCGAGCAACTTGTAAACTAAGAAGCTGGCCGCTAAAATCGCTGGATAAATATGTCAAATCTGCATCAATATATCCGCTGTAAAACTTATTGGATTTTGTACATCCAGAAAAGATTACTAAGATAGTAAATAATAAAATTAATTT
>CALMTA010000163.1 GCA_937872505.1 uncultured Neisseriaceae bacterium
CTGAATAATCTCAAGAGCGAGCTTGATAATTTAATTAACCAATCAGGTTTATTCGAGCAGACAAAGAAAGAGCAAAAGGAAAAAACTGCAACTAAGAAAAAGCTCGAAGCTGAAATAACTAAACTCAATAAAGAAGTCGAAGACATTAAATCAAATGCAATTTATAAGAATGCATTCGAATGGAGATTTGAATTTCCGGAAGTGCTTAATGCGGAGGGGGAGTATGAGGGGTTTGATGTGGTGATTGGGAATCCGCCGTATATATCAAACTGGGATCTATCAGAAAAAAATAGATCGCTTGTAATATACTTTGAAAATGAATTTAGTCCTTATCTTAATGGTCATTGGGATTTGTTTGGTTGCTTTATTTTCAAGGGAATACAAATTTTAAAAGAAAATGGGTACAATTCATATATTCTTCCTACATCTTTCTATAAAGAAAAACATTCAACTGAACTTAGAAAATACTTTATAGTAAAGGTTCAAGTTATTGAACTAATTGATTTTCAAGAAAAAGTAGTATTTGAAGGTATAGCAAGACAAACAGGCATTTATTTAATAAAGAAAAATTACATTAATAATAACGAGTTAAGAATTAAATTTGATACTTTGGAAAAAGGAATTTTAATTCCCCAATCCTTTTATCAAAAATTAAAAAATAATTCTTTTAAAACTGGTGTTTCAAATTTAGATATTTCTATTTTCAAAAAACTCAAGGAAAATTCGATTTTATTAGGAAATGTATTATGTATAAATACAGGAGTTGTTGCACATTCAAAATTAGGTAGTCCGATAAAATTTAAAAAAGATGATGTAATTCATAAGAATTATCAAAATGGATTTAAAAAATACATAGTTGGTTCAAATATAAGCCAATATAATATTATATTTGAAAATGATTTTATAGATTATGATTCAAAAAAAGATTTTTTTCATAGATCTAAATACCCTTTATTATTTGAAAGTCAAAAGATTATTGTAAGAAGAATTAGCGGAAAGGATAATAAATTTATTGCTTGTTTGATAAAGACGGTTTTTATTCAAATGATAATATAATGCACTTAATCTATTGGACTGATGAAGTTCTAAAGTACCAAAGACCGGAAAAAAAATGGGAATATGTAAAAGACAGTCATCTATCTTTAAAATATCTTCTTGCAATTATAAATTCAAAACTTAATACATATTTCTTTAGTAAGTTTCTTAGCACTGATACATTGCAGGGAACCTATTCAAGTATATATCCTGAAGACATTAGAGAAATTCCAATAAAGGAAATTAATAAAAATGAACAAGAACCATATATAATACAAGTAGATAAAATCTTGGAATCAAAAAAGCTAGGCAAAGATACGAAAGCCCTTGAATCAGAGATAGACCGAATGGTGTATGAGTTGTATGGATTGACTGAGGAAGAGATAGGGATAGTGGAGGGGAAGACAATATGATAGACTGGGCAAAATTAAAACCTTATAAAAGTGATAGTAGAAAAAGTTTTGAGATGCTATGTTATGTGATTGCAAAAAGAGAATACGAAAATAAAGGAGAATTTTCATCAATAGATGATTCTGGAGGTGGTGATGGTGTTGAATTCTATCTTACTTTAAAAACTGGTAAAGAAATAGGTTGGCAAGCTAAATTTTTCCCAGCTAATGCTAGATTAAACCATGGAGGTAGAAAAAAGCAAATCGTAAGTTCACTCAAAAGATCCTGTTACTTACACCCACACTTAAAAGAATGGATTTTATGTACTAATTCAAAATTTACTAAAGAAGAACTAGAATATTTTAAGAAAGTATTACTCAAGGAAATTCCAGAGGGAATGAATGTTAAATTAGTTCATTGGAACGAAAATGATTTTATCTATTGGACTTCTCAAAATAAATATTCTGGAATTAGAAATTATTTTTTTGGTGAATTAGAGTTTGATATGGATTGGATTAAAAATACCTTTAATAATCAATTAAGTATTGTTAAAGATAAATATGAAAAAAATTTACATGTTGAAACTAATTTAGAAGAATATATTGATAACATAGTTGTAAGTAATTCTTTCAAAGAAAAAATTATGATTTTCATAAAAGAATTAAATGATATTTTAATTGAATTCAATAAAGAATTATTACTCGACTTAACAAATCAAGCTTTGAATAAAACATTATTTGAGGCTAAGAACTTATTGATAGAATTTAGCAATAGCTTAAAAGTAACATTAATGGGAAATTTATCCTTTTCAAAGCTATTACTAGATAAAATCGAATATTTCAAAACTCAAGATTTTATAAATATAACAAATTCCAAATTTAACTTAGAGCTAGATAAATTAAAATATATAATTGAAGAATTTTTCAAAAAAAAATTGAATTATGTTAAAGATGGCGACATAACTCTTGATTTAATTGGATATTATTATGATAATGAAAATCGATGGGATTATATGGAAAATACAAATTTAAAAGCTACAAGTAAATTGTGTAGAGATATTGACTATTATGGGGATATTTTATACAGAAGAATTGAAAAGCTAAATAGTTATTGGGATTTACTGAAATTAAAAAACATAAATATTTTGTCTGCTGCAGGTAAAGGGAAGACTCACTTATCTTGCCGCATTGTTGAGAAAAATATTTTGGAATCCAACCCTGCGATTTATGTATCAGGTCAAAAATTCTTGTCAGATATTAATCCATTGAATCAACTTCTAACTATTTTAGATGTCCCAAGCAATTATAACTTTAAAGATTTTATTGAAGCATTGGATATTCTTGCTGAATCTCACGATTGTAAAATCCCCATTATAATAGATGGTCTAAATGAAATTACAATAAATGGAAGATTTCATTCTCAGTTATTGAAAAATAATATACCAAATTTAGTTAGTCATATTACTAATTCCAAAAACATAATATTAATCACGACTTGTAGGCAAACCTATAAAGATGCAATTTGGAAAAATGAATATGATAACTTTTATTATCTTTATGGATATAATCCGGAAGAGGTTAAAATAGCAGTAGCAAGATACTTTAAGGAATATAAAATAAATGCAACAAATCCTCTTAGATATTCTGAGTATTTTGAAAATCCATTATATCTGAAGATATTTTGTGAAACAAAAAATAAAAATAAATTTGAGTATACCGAAGTATTTATAGGAGATGAGTCAATTTATGAAATATTTGATCAATATTTGAAGATATGTAATAAAAATATTTTAAAAACACTTAGTCATTTGGACCCACATATTGAAAATATTGGCAGAGATTTGGAAGAGATTGGAAAACATTTATGGAAAAGTAACAACAGATACATTTCATATGAAGCATTTGCTGAAATTATTGAACCTAAAGTACCTGACTATATAATGTCCAAAACCAAAGCAATTCAAGATGAGAATCTCGTTATAATGAGAAATTGGACAAATGAAAAGGAATATATTCAATTTACTTATGATAAATTGGCTGGATTTATAATCGCAAAATCTATCATTGGAATTAATTTGGTTGAATTTTCAGAATTCATAAATTCCAAAGAAATAAAAGAAAAATTATTTTCTAAAGAAAAAAATAAACTTCATCCTTTATATGATGACATTCTCAGTTGTTTAAGTGCTCTTTTGCCGCAAAATTATTGCAAATATATTCATGAGATAATTGAAGATGAAGGAGCATTTTCTTATTCTATC
>CALMTA010000164.1 GCA_937872505.1 uncultured Neisseriaceae bacterium
ATGGCAAGCGATATAAGGGTCGTTTTAATTGTTTTGGTTGGTCGTGGCGAATTGATGCTACATTTAAAATCTTGCAAAGATGTTAGTTTACAAAGAAAGATTGCTGAAGAAACTGTTAATATTTTTGCTCCACTTGCCAATAGGCTTGGAGTATCTCATATTAAGTGGGAATTAGAAGATTTATCTTTTAAATATTTACATCCAGAACAATATAAGAAGATAGCACAGTTATTAGATGAAACTAGACAGGAAAGGTTAGAGTATATAGAGCGCATAAAAGAATTTTTATCAGGTCAGATTGAGGCAGGAGGTATTGAAGATTATCAATTGATGGGACGAGCGAAACACATTTATTCCATTTGGAAAAAAATGAAAAAGAAAAATTATGATTTTACAGATTTATATGATATTCATGCTCTACGTGTTTTAGTTCCTGAAGTTAAAGATTGTTATACTGTTTTAGGTATAGTACATACTAAGTATTCTCCAATTCCTGGAGAATTTGATGATTATATTTCAAACCCAAAGTCCAACAATTATCAAAGTCTGCATACTTGCGTTATTGGTCCTGAAAACAAGATTGTTGAAATTCAGATAAGAACTTTTGCTATGCATGACCATGCGGAGTATGGCATAGCAGCACATTGGCGCTATAAAGAGTTTGGTGATAAAGGAGTTGAGAATAGTCAGGCATTTGCAGAAAAAGTTGCATGGCTTAGACAATTACTGGATTGGAGAGAAGAATTAACTGAACGTAAAGATATTACCAATATTTTTAAAAATGAAATATTTAATGACACTATTTATGTAATGACGCCAAATGGTAAAGTTATTTCGTTACCTAAAGGTGCTACACCTATTGATTTTGCTTACGCTGTTCATAGTGATATTGGTAATAAATGTAGGGGAGCAAAGGTAGATGGTCAAATAGTACCTTTATCTACTATTTTACGTAATGGGCAACGAGTGGAAGTGCTGACAGTTAAAGATGGTGGACCTAGTATAAATTGGTTACATGAAGGATTAGTAAAAAGTTCAAAAGCAATAAGTCATATTCGTAGATATATTCGTAATCAAAATAATGAAGAATTTTTATTAGCAGGCAGTGAAATATTTGAGCGGGAATTATCTAAGTTTCCAGCAAATATTAGACCGCCAATTAATGAAATTATTTCAAAATTAGGTTTTGATAATGAGAAGAATATGTGTATTGATTTAGGCAAAGGAGATTTATTGCCAGCAACTATTCGTGATGCTATAAAAAAATTATTAATAAAGCAAAAAATGAATTCAGAAAATGTAAATTCTAACTCAGAGCTTGAATTTATAGAGCCATTAACCCCTAAAGAAAGTGATTATAAGTATCCTGGCATTTTAGTAGATGGAGTATCCGGTATTGTAACTGCAATAGCTAAATGTTGTAAGCCTATGCCTAATGATAATATTATGGGGTTTATTACTCATGGTAAAGGAGTCGTGATTCATAGAAGTAATTGCAGTGGTTTAAAAAGACAAGCTAAATTATTTCCCAAAAAAGTTGTTCCAGTTAATTGGGGACTTAATGTTAAAAATGCTACATTTACTCTAGATATTGAAATAATTGCCAATGATCGATCTGGATTATTAAGAGATT
>CALMTA010000165.1 GCA_937872505.1 uncultured Neisseriaceae bacterium
ATTTATTTGGGGTTATACGGAGCATTTGGTTATGATTTAGCTTTCCAATTTGAAGAAATTGAACAATACATAAAAAGAGATGATAAGCAACGAGATTTAGTACTTTATCTTCCTGATGAAATTTTAGTGGTTGATCATTATAAAGAAACAATTTCTCTTCATTGTTATGATTTTAAAATTAAAGAATTAACAACAACTAATAAAAATAGAGAAGGTATTATTAATTCATATAAGGCTAACCTAAATTTAGAAGAACATTCGGACCATATTTTACATGAATATGTAGATACTGTTAAAAAAGCAAAAAAATATTTTAAATGTGGAGATTTATTTGAGGTAGTTCCTGGACAAACATTTAGTTCTCGTTGTGAGGATTCACCTTCAGTAGTATTTCAACGGCTAAAAACAATAAATCCTGCACCATATAGTTTCTTAATAAATTTAGGAGAAAATGAATATTTGGTAGGAGCTTCTCCAGAAATGTATGTCCGTGTCACAGAAAAACGAGTAGAAACTTGTCCAATTTCTGGAACTATTGCCCGAGGCACTGATGCCATAACTGATGCTGGGCAAATTTTAACATTATTAAATTCAAAAAAAGATCACGCTGAATTAACTATGTGTACAGATGTAGATAGAAATGATAAATCAAGAATATGCAAAGCTGGTAGTGTTAAAGTTATTGGTCGGCGCCATATAGAAATATATTCACGTTTAATTCATACAGTTGACCATGTAGAAGGTGAATTAAGAGATGGTTACGATGCAATTGATGCATTTTTAACTCATGCTTGGGCAGTAACTGTGACTGGTGCACCTAAATTAAAAGCAATGCAATTTCTAGAAAAACATGAAAAATCTCCACGCTTATGGTATGGAGGAGCAATTGGAGTTTTAAATTTCAGTGGCAACATGAATACTGGTTTGACAATTAGAACCATACGAATTAAAGATGGAATTGCACAAATACGTGCTGGTGCAACATTGCTTTACGATTCTATTCCTGAGGAAGAAGAAAAGGAAATTAGGTTAAAGGCATCAACTTTATTAAGTATAATAAGAAAAAATAATCATCCTCAAGTAATAGCTAAAAAGTCAAGGCAGGATATTAATGTTAATAAAAAAATATTATTAATTGATCATCAAGATTCTTTTGTGCATACTTTAGCTAATTATTTAAGACAAACAGGAGCTTTGGTAACTACATTAAGATTTGGAATTAATGAAAATGATTTAATTAAATTGAAACCTGATTTAGTCGTTTTATCACCTGGCCCAGGTAAACCAAGTGAATTTAATTTACATAAAACTATACAAACTGTTTTAAAATATGATACTCCTATATTTGGTGTTTGTTTAGGACTACAGGGAATTGTAGAATATTTTGGTGGAAGATTAAATACATTAGATTATCCAATGCATGGCAAAAGCGTTATGATTACTAATACACAAACTCATATATTTAAGAGAATACCTAAAAATATAATTGTTGGCTTATACCATTCATTATATGCTGATGAGAAAAGTTTTCCTCCAGAATTATCTATTTTAGCAAGATCAGAGCAGGGGATAATTATGGCAATAGCTCATAAAAAACTGCCTATTTTTGCAGTGCAGTTTCATCCGGAATCGATATTAAGCATGGATGATAATATTGGATATAAAATAATTGAAAATCTTTTAAATCAGGTAAACTAATGAGAAATATTATTAATTTTATGGGAAATAAAAATGGCAGGTAATTCATTTGGGCAAATTTTTAAATTAACGACTTGTGGCGAATCCCATGGTGGTGCTATAGCTGTTATTATTGATGGATGCCCTGCTGGTTTAGCAATAAATAAAGATGACATTCAATATGAATTAGATCGTAGAAAACCCGGACAAAGCCATATAACTACTCCTCGGTCTGAAGCCGATACTATACATATTTTATCAGGTATATTTGAGGGTAAAACTACAGGCACTCCCATTTTATTACTAGCGTATAATAAAGATGCAAAATCAGAGGATTATGATAAATTAAAACATATATTTCGTCCATCACATGCAGATTATACTTATTTGATGAAATATGGCATTCGTGACTATAGAGGTAGTGGTAGAGCAAGCGCTAGGGAAACATTAGCTCGTGTGGCAGCAGGAAGTATTGCTAAAAAATATTTGAAAGAAAAGTTAGGTATTGAAATATTAAGTTATGTGGAGCAAGTAGGTAATATAAAAACTAATATTGATATGCAAACAGTTACCTTAAAAGCAATTGAAGCTAATATAATTCGTTGCCCTGATGAACAGCAAGCTAAAAAAATGATAGATTTAGTAGAAAAAGTTAAAGCTAGTGGTGACTCTATTGGCGGAATTATTCGTTGCATTATAAGGAATGTACCAGTTGGCTTGGGAGAACCTGTATTTGATAAATTAAATGCTGATTTAGGTAAGGCAATGCTAAGTATTAATGCAGTAAAAGGTTTTGAGATTGGTTCTGGCTTTGCCGGAGTTGAATTATTAGGCAGTCAACATAATGATGAACTACAATTATCCGCAAAAAATGAAATAGAAACTAAAACTAATTATGCAGGAGGTATTGTTGGCGGAATTTCAAATGGTGAAAACATTTATTGTCGAATTGCTTTTAAGCCAGTAGCAACTATAACTAAAGAACAAACAACTTTAAATACTAATAAAGAGCATGTAAATCTGGTAGTGAATGGTCGACATGATCCTTGTGTATTGCCAAGGGCAATACCAATAGTAGATGCTATGGCTGCATTAGTAATTATGGATCATTATCTACGTCACAATACATATAAATAGAGAAATATAATTAAATACTTAAAAAATTAAAAAGATTTTAAAAAACTATTATTATGTCAAATATCTATTTACCTAAAATTTCTAAAACAATTAAAGATATAGTTAAAATACCTGGATCTAAGAGTATTGCTAACCGGGTATTAATATTAGCTGCAATTGCTCAAGGAAAAAGTATTATATATAATGTTCCTGACTCTGCTCATGATGTTTATTTAATGATTAAAGCTCTAAAAGATTTAGGTATTAAAATTACAAAGAAAAATAATACTTACATTATTGTAGGGTGTAATGGTAATATTCCTGTAAAAAAAGCTAAAATTTTTTGTGGTAACTCAGGGACAACATTTAGATTTTTAACTGCAATATTGGCAATACAAAATGGGCAATATATTTTGACAGGAAATAAGAGAATGCAACAAAGACCAATAGAAGATTTGGTAATAGCTCTATCTTCTATTGGGGCGCAAATTAGTTATTTAAAGAAAAATTTTTACCCTCCAATTCAAATCAATCAATTTATTGATAATGCTTCTAACCGAGTTAACATTAATGGCAAAATATCGAGTCAATTTTTATCTAGTATACTTATGGCAAGTTCTATATTAAAACGTAAAATTGATATATGTGTTATTAATGAATTAATTTCAAAGCCATATATTAATATTACTACAATCTTATTAAAAAAATTTGGAGCAATAGTTGAATGCTTAAATAACTCATATATTATTACTCCTAGCAATTTAACTGCCGTTAAATATACAATAGAACCTGATGCAAGTTCTGCTAGTTATTTTTTAGCTATAGGGGCAATTGCTGGCGATATTACTATAAAAGATTTGGGAACTACTAGCATCCAAGGGGACAAAAACTTTGCTTTAATTTTAAAAAAAATGGGGGCAATAGTAGATTATAGTGAAAATACAATTAGAGTAAAACATCAACCCTTAAAATCAATTGAAATTGATATGCAAGATATGCCTGATGTGGCTATGACATTAGCAATAGTAGCATTATTTGCTAAAGGAACAACTATTATTAAAGGTATTAGTAGTTGGAGAGTAAAAGAAACGGATCGCCAAGAGGCAATGTATAATGAACTTAAAAAATTAGGAGCAACTATTGAAATTACAGATAATTCCATATCTATAACCCCTCCTAAAATTATTAAGCAAAATGCAATAATAAATACTTATGATGACCATAGAATGGCAATGGCATTTTCTCTTATTGCTGTAGGTGGTATTTCAGTTACAATAAAAGATTATCAATGTGTTGAAAAAACTTTCGTTAATTATTTTACTATTTTTAATAAAATATGCTACTAAATCTTTTGTCTTTTGTTTTAAATAATAGCAAATCATATTTAAATATGATTTGCTATTATTTTATCAATTAATTCTGCCAAATATTTCCTGCAAATGTTGATGCATAAATATGATTATTTTTAAATAATAAAGATGTAACAGAAGATGTATCATTATATCCAATCGCTTGGATAAAATCACTATCATTATTTTTTAGTACATATATATTTCCATCTACAATTGGATTAAATAAATTTGCTACACCAACATATAAATTATTTAAATCATCTAAAGCAATATCAGATATATATCCTTGGTTAGACAAAGAGCTATTAGTTATTTTTATCCAATTATTACCATTATTTACCGGTAAAAGCACTTTATATACATTAGCAAGACTAGTTCCTGCATACAATATATTATTTTTATAATACAATACCGTCACAAATTCACTATTTTGTAAGTTTGGCGGAGTAATATCTGTACTATTTATTCCATTTAAATCTATTTTAAATACTCCATTTGCTTTGGTTGGTGCATATACAAAATTATTATCAGTAGTAATTTTACCTACGCCTGAATTAATTCCAACTACATTAAACGGTGGATTGCTACCATTTTCTTGATAAACTAAAAGTTTACCATTACTGCCTTGATTTGAATCAGAATAGCTAATAAAATAATTATTATTTACATGTAATAAACTAGTTACTCCTAGAGAATCACTTTGTTTATTAACTAAATCACTACAACTAACCATGTCACAGTATTGTACTGCTCCATCAAAATGACCTACAATAACTTGTGATTCTGATAACGGCAATAATGCAGTAGGTGCACTTCTATGATAATTAGACCAAGAACTTGATAAATTTGTCCAAATACTATTATTATTTAATTGCCACACATTCCTAAAACCTGATGTTCCTGGTACATTGCTATTTCCTAATAGCAAATTATTATCTGAAAAAGCTAAGGAAAGGGCAATAGAATTTAATTCATTATAACGATTAGTATTATTAATTAAATTAGACCATAATATTACTTGGGTGGGTAAAAGACTACTAACATTTGTATCATTACCTAATCCTCCATAAGGATTATATCCCCAGCAATAAGCACTAGCATCTGCGATAGCACAAGTATTATAAGAGCTAGCTGATATTTTTACAACTACATTACTTTCAGAAAGGCTACTAGACCCACCTGTCATAACTGCAACTGGTAATGGACTGGAATAAAAGGTATTGTCCCCTAATTGCCCAAGCTGATTAATTCCCCAGCAATAAGCTTTATTGGTACTTGTAACTGCACACGTATGATAAAAACCTGTGGAAATATCAATTATAGTACTATTTGCGGGAATTGCACTTCCACTCCCCATAGCTACTGCTACCGGTAAAGCACTTCCTCCATCATATGCTCCATTTCCTAACTGACCATAAGCATTAAATCCCCAGCAATATGCATTATTTGTACTTTCATTCGTGATCGCACAGGTATGATAAAAACCTGTGGAAATTTTAATTATTACGCTATTTGCGGGAATTGCACTACCATTCCCCATAGCTACTGCTACAGGCAAATTGCCTCCTCCATCGTATACTCCGTTTCCTAACTGACCATAAGTATTAAATCCCCAGCAATATGCATTATTTGTAGTTTGATTAGTAATAGCACAAGCATGAAAATAACTACCAGAAGAATTTTGAATAAAAGCACCGTTTTGAGGAATAGCCCTATCACCACCTTTTGCCACAGCGGTAGCTGTATTACTGTCATTATAAGTTCCATTCCCTAACTGCCCATACCAATTTGCTCCCCAACAATAGCCACCACCATTATTATCTACAGCACAACTATTATATGTTCCAGCTGATATTTGTTTAATCATACTACCATTAGGAATAGCACTATTTCCTCCCATAACAATGTGTACAGGTATTGATGAATTATTAGTAGAACCATCTCCTAATTGACCATAAGTATTAAATCCCCAGCAATATGCATTATTTGCACTTTCATTGGTAATAGCACATACATCATTATTAGCAGTTGAAATTTCTATAATAGCGGCACTTTCCGAAATTGCACTATTTCCACCTGTCATAATTGCAACCGGGATGCTACTATTATTAATAGTTCCGTTTCCTAATTGACCATTTAAGTTATAACCCCAACAATAAGCATTACGGTTATTTATAATACCGCAAGCATATAAATATCCTACTGAAATTTTAGAAAAACCCCATGGAGTATAAAGATTAGATAACGGTTTCATAGAACGTGAAGATGTATTTGGAGCGTTAGTTATAGCTCCAGTTTGATTTTCACACGAGATTAAATTGATAACTAAAAACAAGTATATCATTAAATTTAATACGCTGATTGGATAGAAAAAGTTATTGAATTTATTATATATGTATTTCATTTTTCATTACCTATAAGAAATTAAATAAATTAATTTTAAATAATAAATATTTATAAAATATTAATAACATAATTATTATGAGCAATTATAGCAGTTTTCTGTTATAAAACTTATAATTAATTATTTCTTGATAAAAATAAAGAATTTAAAAAATAAAGAATAGATATATTATTGAAAAGTTTTCAATAAAATAAAATGTTATTTTGTTTAGAGAAAAATGGGAATAAATTTTAAAATATTTTATTTAATCTAAAGTTTTAATTCCTAAATCTAATAATTGTTTTTCATCTACTACACTAGGAGCTTTAGTTAATAA
>CALMTA010000166.1 GCA_937872505.1 uncultured Neisseriaceae bacterium
ATTTGCAAAATCTTCTATAAAATCTAATAGACTACCCTGACGATTACTATTTAATTTTTCTAATTCTTTTTTAGTTTTTATCTTTGATTGCGTATATTGTGGCATTGTATCTGGTAAATCACGATAAACTCCACCAGGACGATAATAAGAGGCATGCATTCTAGCACCTGAAACTGCCTCATAACAATCTAGTAAATCTTCTCTTTCACGAAATGCATATAAAAATACTGCCATTGCACCAATATCTAATGCATGCGCTCCCACCCATAATAAATGATTTAATATACGCGTAATTTCATCAAACATAACCCGTATATATTTTGCCCGAATAGGCGCTTCTATATTTAATAATTTTTCAATTGCCAATACATACGCATGTTCATTACATAACATAGAGACATAATCTAATCTATCCATATAAGGCAATGCTTGCAAAAAGGTTCTATTTTCAGATAATTTTTCCGTTCCTCGATGTAAAAGCCCTATATGCGGATCAGCTCTTTGCACCACTTCCCCATCTAATTCCAGTACTAAGCGTAAAACTCCATGTGCTGCCGGATGTTGCGGACCAAAATTTAGAGTGTAATTTTTAATTTCTGCCATATCGATCCTCACTAATAACTCGCGGCGTAATTTGACGTGGTTCAATAGTTACAGGTTGATAAATAACCCGCTTTTCACTCTCATCATAAATCATTTCCATATACCCATATATAGGAAAATCTTTTCTAAAAGGATAACCAATAAAACCATAATCAGTAAGTATTCTTCTCAAATCAGGATGACCATCAAATATAATTCCAAAAAGGTCAAAAGCTTCACGTTCCCACCAATTTACTGAATTCCATATATTAATCACAGATTTTACTACCGGAAAATTATTATCTTTAGCAAATGTCTTTACACGAATACGCCAATTTTTTGTTAGAGATAATAAATGATAAACTACAGCAAACCTTAAACCAACATAGTCCTCGTGATAATCTAAATAATCAACTCCGCATAAATCCACACATTGCTCAAACTTAGTTTCAGGATTAGAATATAAATTTTGCATTACTTCAGTAAGATCATCTGCATCAATAATAATCGTTAATTCATCACGATAAATGACACTACCTAAAATTTTATCCGGTAAAATTTTATTAACTACTTCATGTAAAACTTCTACTTTTCTCATTAATCTACTCTATTACTTTTCTAGAAATTGTTGATTCTCTTTTAATTTTATTTTGTAATTGAATAATCCCATATAATAGCGCTTCTGCTGTTGGCGGGCAACCTGGAACATAAATATCTACTGGAACAATTCTATCACAACCCCTCACAACTGAATACGAGTAATGATAATACCCGCCACCATTAGCACACGACCCCATAGAAATAACCCAGCGCGGCTCTGGCATTTGATCATATACTTTACGCAATGCAGGTGCCATTTTATTACATAATGTTCCTGCTACTATCATAACATCGGATTGTCTTGGCGAACCACGAAATACCACGCCAAATCTATCTAAATCATACCTTGCTGCCCCCGCGTGCATCATTTCTACTGCACAGCATGCTAACCCAAAAGTCATAGGCCATAACGAACCTGTTCTAGCCCAATTAATAATGCTATCTGCTGTGGTTGTAATAAAACCTTCTTTAAATACACCTTCTATTCCCATTCTAACGCCCCTTTTTTCCATATGTATATAAAACCCGCAATTAGAATCATTAAAAATATTGTCATGACAATAAAACCATATAAGCCTAAACTTTTAAACACTAATGCCCAAGGAAATAAGAAAGCAATTTCTAAATCAAATAAAATAAAAATAATTGCAATTAAATAATATCTAACATCAAATTT
Organism: uncultured Neisseriaceae bacterium; assembly: GCA_937872505.1. GTDB lineage: Bacteria > Pseudomonadota > Gammaproteobacteria > Burkholderiales > UBA11063 > Aquella. The sequence goes on from CALMTA010000166.1 coordinate 1,859, forward strand.
TATTCTTGCATCTTCAAATGCTTCAAATCCACATTCATAGGGTGAATTTTTTTCACTATCCGGATTATGCCTACCTAATACCCTACCTGCAATAACCAAAACGCCACCCAATATCAATGCCAATAACATAAATAAAATTATTGGAACGTACTGATTTGCAACCATTATTTAATAATCCTTAAAATAATCCACCATTATTAATTTGCCGATATTATACTACAAATTATAAATAAAACAATAAAGTAATACTCCCCTAAATTTTATTTAATTAATTTGTTACAAAATAAATACTTATTGTTTAGCATAATCATTCTTCTCACATAACATAATGTGCAATAGCCTTTCTAGTTGGAGTAATAATAAACTTAATAGATCTGGGAAATGTCTGTATAAAAAATAGCACGTAAAAAATTGAAGAAAATTTAAGGGCTAAGAAAAACAGCAAAACTTAGAATAGAATAAATATATTTTGCATCCATAACCCTCATATTAGAGATTCTATTATTGAACACTTAATTGAACATATATTTTTAGCCACTTTTTGCATTTATACAATGGGGTTTAGTAAATTTTAACTTTAATCTTGTAATAATACTATAGGCAGTAGGAAGAGTACATTCTATAGAATATTTATTTTTTAATAACTTTTGAATATTACGCCCAGTTATCTTATTTTTATTATATGTTTTTTTAAAATCAAGAATTGCATTTACAAATTCGGCTTCTTTTTCATTAGGTAAACATAAATTTCTTCCTCTACCAGGTTTATCTCTTAATCCATCAATACCAAATTTAGAGAGCTTATTGAGCCAACGATGTATCATGCGAGAGCTTTTATGAACTATTGCTGCAACCTCTAAAACTGTTTTGCCATCTGCTATATGTGATAATGCTAAATAACGAATTTTTAGTGCTGCGTTTTTCTCTTTTTTTGCTAACTTTACAAAATCATAATTAAAAAAATTAGCTGGTAATTTTACTTTTTTCATATTAATTAATCCCCTTCTATAATATATTTAATAAAATAAATTAAATAACAAATTAGTATAATTCTTGTGCTAAAATACCTTCCGATAAAAATAAACACTTAAACAAAAAATTATTATCTGTGATAAATTTTTACTTTTAAGCTAAACATTATTATATGCAAAAACTAATGTATGTGTCAACTTTTTTATAGGTAAATTTGATGAAAGATAGTAAATTAACAAATAAAGAACTGACCTTAATTAATAATATAATTGATAAGTTGCAGATTGATATGGAAAAAAATAATCAAACCCTATATAGCTTATCTACTACTTTAGGTTTTGAATACCAACCTTTTTACAGATTAATTAAAAACAAAAAATTGCCGACCATTTCTACTCTAGCGATGATTACAGAGCATCTTGGCTGTTCAATAGAAGAATTAATAAGTGATAAAGTATATATTGATATTCATCTGATTAATAACCTAAAAGAAATCTCTACTTTATCATCATCGCCAAAAAAAGCAAAAATTTCACTTCCCATTAAAGACTACCTCCCTTATATTAATAATGAAATATTTGCCCTTAAAATAGAAGAGTTAAAAAAACTAGGAATAGAATATTGCAAAATATATTTTAAAACTAATCAAATTAATGAAGATGGAATATTCATTGCAACTTATCAAAACAAAATTACTCAGCTTAATATTATTAGTGTTAGTAGTAAATTTCTAATTGTAGAATTTAATAATAAAGAACAAAGAATCCCCCGAGAAGATATTCAACCTATGGCAAAATTCTTTAATGAAGCACTTTTATTTAAATCCACCAATAATTATACGCAAGGAGTTATAACGTGAAACCTATAATACCGATGTTCTATTTTCCCTTGAAAACATTATTTGTAGATGATGATATTGAATTATTAAAAGCATATCATCACTTACAATTACCAAATAAAATAGCTACTGAAAATAACCCACTTAAAGCAATAGATGAACTAATTAAAAACACAAAACAAACTATTGGAATTTTTAATGATATATCAGATGAAAATATTATTGATTCATTTGAAACTAATGAGGCTGTTTTAAGTTTTACATTTAAAAATATAAAAAAATTAATTAATGATAATGAAAAATATGAAAGATATGGAATTATTGTTACAGACTATAATATGCCCATTTTAAATGGAATTGAACTATGTAATAGAATTAATGACCTTGACATCATTAAAATACTTTTAACTGGCGAATATAATCCTTTATGTGCGATACCTAAATTAAATAATAATACTATTGATTATTTCCTCCAAAAAGGTCAAATAAATAGTTCTCAATTATTAGATAGCATTAATTTATTACAATTAAAATATTTTAAAAATATTACTCAGAATTTTTTTAATGTAACAAACAACAAATTCAATTTTCTTGCAAATCCAGATTTTGCAACCTTAATTAAAAAATTGATCAGTGAAAACTATATTACAGAATATTATCTTTTAAATCATACTGGATGTTTTTTAATGGCAAATAATCACTCTAAATTTATATTAAATATTTATTCAGATAATGATCTAAATGTATTTAATGATATGTATTCACAAGATATTAATCAAGATATACTAAATAAAGTAAATAAACGTGAATTAATACCACATTTTGAATTACCCTATTCAAAAAATTATTCACAATATTTTTATCCATGTATAAAATCTGGGCAACATTATTATAATTTTTCTAAATTAACAAATAAAAATATTTTCCAAGGTAAAAATTCATGAACTACAATATAAATATAGATGATATAAAAGAATATAACATTCATAATAATAAACTTAATGCTAAAAGTGCAGCATTATTAGTAATTGAAATGCAAGAAGCATTTCGTTCTGAGATGAATTTGATTTCTGAGAAACAAATTTCAAATATAAAAGATCTTATTAATTTTGCTAATCAAAATAATATCCTTGTTATTTATGTAAGACATAATGATAGTTCTAAAGATTCTAAGCATATGGTTAAATGGTGGGGTGGTGAACTTGAATATGGAAGTGCCAATTGGCAAATAATTAAAGAATTGGACACGACTAACCAGATCATTATTGATAAAAGTCAATATAGTGCATTTTATAATACAAATTTAGATAAAATTTTAAAATCAAAAGGTATAACTGACATAATTATTACTGGTAATATGACAAATTGTTGCTGTGAAACAGCTGCTAGAGATGCTTTTATGCGTGGTTATAATGTTTTCTTTGTTAATGATGCAACAGCTACAGTTAATGAAGAATTACATTTAGCTACTATTAAAAACTTAGCGTTTGGTTTTGCTCATATTACTAATACTGCTAAATTAATTGATCAATAGATTATATTAAATTCCAAAGTAATTATTCATAATAACATTTGTATTATTTTTATTCCAATTGCACAATTTATTATAAATACTACTTTACAAATTGAAGCAATTTAATCATTTTAGAAAGGGACACATTACATGAAAGTTATAGTAGTTGGTGCATCTGGTACAATTGGTAGTGCAGTAGTACAAGCATTAAATGGTCGACATGAAATTATTAAAGTTGGTAAAATTAACGGTGACTATAAAGTAGATATTTCTGATTTCAACCAAATCAAAGAAATGTTTGAGCAAATTGGAAGCTTCGATGCATTAGTATCTGCAGTAGGTGATGTTCATTTTGGTGTATTACAAGAATTTAATGCCAATAGATGGGCTATTGGCTTAAATAGTAAATTAATGGGGCAGGTAAATCTTGTTATGAGCAGTTTGGATTTTATTAATGATGGGGGTTCATTTACACTTACTTCTGGTATTCTAAGTCATGATCCAATACGTTACGGTTGTGCAGCATCTATGGTAAATAATGCTATAGATGGATTTGTAAGAAGTGCCTCTATTGAAATGACGAGAGGCGTAAGAATTAATGTAGTAAGCCCAACCATACTCAAAGAATCTATGGATAAATATGGCGATTTCTTTAATGGATTTATTCCTGTAGCGGCAAATGATGTGGCGCAATCTTATATAAAAAGTATTGATGGACATCAGACAGGACAGGTTTACCGTGCTGGGTGGTAATAAGTTATGAATAACTTCAAAATAAAATTCATAACCTTATTCATTTTTATTTTGGCAATAATCAAAATAAATATTGCTAATGCCGCTATTATAAAAATTGCAATTTTAGATGGTTTAAAATCAGCAAAAATAGTTTCAGCTAATTACTTGCTTGATTATAACAAAGGATTAGAAGTAGCAGCCCTAAATGCAAAGCTACGCGGATTAACTATTGAATATAAATTATTTTCTTATGATAAAGAACGATTAAGCATATTAAATCAAATACAAAATGTAAAAGATTGGCAACCAGATTTTATTATTGGGCCTAGATCTTCAGATGAGTTTGTACTATTAAAGCCATATTTTACAAACACATTAGTAATATCTCCCATAGCTACCGCAGCTGTTACTGAAAATCTCCCTAATAATTTTTATAGTATGACATTGCCTGATATTTATTTGGCCCAAGCAATGGTAAAGTTTATTGGTGAGATACTAGATAAAAAACAACGGAAGCAGATTTATGTAATTACTGCAGTTGACTGTATAAGTTGTTTAAATATAGGTCAAGATTTTACAAAATACTATACTAAATTGCATCCAAAAGCAAATCTAATTAATAAAAACTTCTTTTCTAACGATGTAGAAACGATTGATATAGATAGCTTAGTCTATGGTTATAAAAATGATGATTTAATTGTTATACCTAATACATCTTATGTTTCTGCTATTTTAATTGCTAGAATTACTAATTATTTAAAAATGAATAATATTACTTTTATTGGCGGAGATCAATGGGGAAGCCCAAAAGTATCTTATGTGGGCAAAGTAAAAACAATTTATCCATATAATGCTTATCGTATTATTCCGTGGTCTGTTGATGAAAAAAGTCACTCTATGGCAGTTTTTAAACAATATTATTGGGAGCTATATAAGCAATATCTTGATAATACTAGTGCTTATTTGTCGTATAAAACTGTAATGACGGCGATTTCTGTTTTACCTAAAGATTATATACAACCCAATTTAAGAAGCCAATTATTAGATAATTTTATCATAAGGATCAAAGCTAATCCTCATACATTTCATTCGAAAATTTATTATGTAAATAAAGTAGAGAACTCCCAAGAAAACATTATTAAAAAAATTAAAATTAATATTAAAAATAAATAGGAAAAAGCATATGAAAAAGTTGTTTGTATACGGTGCATTAATGGC